>NZ_AQPL01000315.1:0-14345 GCF_000395345.1 Cupriavidus sp. WS
ATGCTGGAACACCATGCCGACCTCGGCGCGGATGCGCTCGATGTTGCCCATGCCTGCGCTCATGGCCATGCCGTCGACCACGATCTCGCCTTCCTGGTGTTCCTCCAGCCGGTTGATCAGGCGGATGGTGGTGGACTTGCCCGAGCCCGACGGCCCGCACAGGATCACCTTCTCGCCGGCGCGCACCTGCAGCGACACGTCGTCGAGCACCTTGAAGTCGCCGTACCACTTGGAGACGTTGGTCATGCGGATGATCTCGTTGCCGGCATCCGCGCCGGCCTGCGTCGTGTTCATGTCGGTTCGCCTCATGCCTTGGACAGATGATCGTGGCCGGCCGCGCCGTCCCAGTAGCCGGGCACCGCGAGGCGCCGCTCGCCCCAGCGGAACGCGCCGGACACCACGCTGCACAGCAGGAAATAGACCGCGCCCACGAGGCTGTACACCAGCAGCGACTTGAAGGTCGCGCCGGCCAGCATCTCGCCCGCGCGCATCAGCTCGTAGACGCTGATCACGGCCACCAGCGAGCTTTCCTTGACCAGCACCAGCGCATAGTTGCCCAGCGCCGGGAAGATCATGCGGCCGGCCTGCGGCAGGATCACCGCGCGCAGCCGCTGCAGCCGGGTCAGGCCGAGCGCGCGCGCCGCCTCGTACTGGCCCGCGTCGACGGACTGGATGCCGCCGCGGAACAGTTCCGCCAGGTAGGCGGACAGATTGATGGTCAGCCCGATCACGCCGGCCACGAAGCCGGGCAGCACGATGCCGATCTCGGGCATGCCGTAGTAGATGAAGAACAGTTGCACCAGCAGCGGCGTGCCGCGGATGATTTCGATGTAGCCCTTGGCCACGCCGCGCACCAGCCCGTTGGAGGACATGCGGCAGAAACACACGACGAGGCCCAGCGCCACCGCGAGGAAAGCGGTGGGGAAAAACAGGGCGATCGTCGCGCTCGCACCCTCGGCGAGCGGGAACAGGTACATCTTCAGGGTGGCCAGGTCCACGGTCGAACTCCAGTCGATTCAAAAAACCCGGGACGGCCCGCGCGCGGGCGCCCCGGCATGCCTGCTACTTGGCGGCGACGTTGCCGGACAGCCCGCCGATGCCCCAGCGGCCGAGAATGGCTTCGATCTCGCCGCTCTTTTCCATGTCCTGCAGCGCGGCGTTGACCGCGGCCAGCAGCGCGGCGTTGTCCTTCTGCACCGCCATGCCGACCAGCCAGCGCTTGACCGGCTTGTAGCTGTCGTCGAGACGCACGCCGGGAATGCCCTTGGACTTGATCTGGTACGCGATGCTGGGCGGATCGACGATGCCCAGGTCGACGCGGCCGACGCGCACGTCGGTCAGCAGCGTGGGGTAGTCCTGGTAGGTCGAGACCTGCGTGCCCGGCAGGTCCTTCATCATGGCGAACTGCACGCTGTCGACCAGCGCGCCGACCTTGGCGCCCTTGAGGTCGTCGAAGCGGGTGTACTTCCTGGCGGCCTTGTCGCTGACCACCACGCCCTCGCCCCAGCCGTAGATCGGCGTGGAGAACGACACCGCCTTGGCGCGTTCCTCGGTGATGAACAGCGGCGCGGACATCAGGTCGGCACGGCCCGAGGTCAGCGTGGGAATCAGACCGGCGAACGGCACGTCGCTAAGCTTGACTTCCACGCCCAGGCGCTTGCCCACGCCCTGCGCGACCTCGACCATCACGCCCTTGAGCGTGCCGCTGGCGGGGTCCATGAAGCCGTGCGGCGGGCTGGCCGCGGTGGTGACGATGTTGATGGTCTTGCTGGCCTTGATCTCGTCCAGCGTGCGGGCCTGCGCGAGGCCCGACCAGGCGGCGGCGCACAGCGCGACGGCGGTGATGGCTGCGGTCAGTTTCATGTCGTTTCTCCGGGTGGTGCGATGGGGGATGGCGGAACAGATCGGCAAAAATCAGCGGCAAAAAATCAGCGCATCAGGTGCGCGAAGCGCTGCGGAAACACGCGCACCGTCTCCGCGGCGAGGCAGAGGAACTCCTGCATCACGGTGGCGGCGAGGAAGGCCGTCATGCCGCCCACGTCGTGCGGCGGCGAGACGGTGTTGACGTCGAAGGCGACGAAGTTCAGCCCGCGCAGCGCGCGCAGCAGGCTCAGCCCCTCGCGCGCGGTCAGGCCGCCCCACTCGGGCGTGCACACGCCGGGCGCGCAGGACGGGTCGAACAGGTCCATGTCGAAGCACAGGTAGACCGGGCGGTCGCCCACCTGCTCGCGGATGCGCACCAGCACCTCTTCCTGGCGCGGCGCGAACTCGCCGAACGGCACCACGTTGTAGCCCACCGAGCGGCCGAACGGGATCACGCCCGGCATGAAGGTGAGGCCGCGCGTGCCCACGTGGAAGCTGTTGGCGGGGTCGACCAGCTTCTCCTCGGCCGCGCGCGTGAAGGTGGTGGCGGTGTTGTAGCCGCCGATGTCGTAGGTGTCGGTGTGCGAATCGAAATGCAGCACCACGAGGTCCGGATGGTGGCGCGCCACGGCGCGCATCTGCGGCAGGCTGACCGCGCCGTCGCCGCCCATCGTGACCGTCATCGCGCCGGTGCGCTGCACCTGCTCGATGGCCGCCTCGATCTGCGGGAACGAGGCTTCGACATCGCCCGGCGTGCACGCCACGTTGCCCAGGTCGGTCAGGCGCAGGAAGTCGAACGCGTTGTCGGTCTCGCCGGCGGGCGCCACGTCGTAGGGGCGCAGCAGGCGCGCCTGCTCGCGGATGGCGTCCGGGCCCTGCCGCGCGCCGATGCGGAACGCATGCGAGCCGCAATCGAACGGAATGCCGATGACCGTGGCCAGCGGCGGCAGCGCCGGGCGCTCGCGCGCCGCGGGTGCATTCATGAACGGCAGGGCCGGGGTGAACAGCGGGGAACCTCTTTGCATGCGGGCCTCTCAGGCGTGGGGGCCGGCGCCCGGTGCGGCGCGGCCTGTGATCTTGCACTCGAATCTTGCACTCTCTTCATATCGCACTGCGATACGATCAGATTGCAGTTTCAGTCGCAACATTTATGCCACCCGACGCGCACGCACGCCTATCGGCGTTTTTACCTAGGAAGGACGGGGCTTTGCGCGGGCGGCGGGCCGCCGCCGCGCGCTGCCGGCCGCGTGTGACGGACCGGCAGGAATGCACCGCCAGAAGGCATGCGCGCACGGCGATGGTGCCGGAGCGTGCGCGAAGAAGAGGAGGAAGAAGGGAAAGAGGAAAGGGAAAGTGAAGCCGAGGCCGGCGCCGGCAAGTCCGAATTCGCCTGCGGCGCCGACGGTTCGCGCCCCCCGCCCATGCAATGGGAGAGGGGCGAACACAAGCGGCAAGCTGACTCTGCCGCCGGCCCGGAGCCGGCAACTGCCGACCCGGCCCGCTCCGGCCCGCTCCGGCCTAAGTGCGCGCCTTGGCCGCGTGGCCGTGCGCCGCGTGCTCGTCCACGGGTACCTTGACCAGCCCGTCGGCGCGGAACATCGCCTTGATGCCGCGCACGGCCTGGCGGATGCGCCCTTCGTTCTCGATCAGCGCGAAGCGCACGTACTCGTCGCCATAGTCGCCGAAGCCGATGCCCGGCGACACGCAGACCTTGGCCTTGGCCAGCAGCTGCTTGGAGAACTCCAGCGAGCCCAGCGCGCGGTACGGCTCGGGAATGCGCGCCCAGATGTACATCGCCGCCTTGGGAATCTCCACCGGCCAGCCGGACTCGATCAGCCCGCGCGCCAGCACGTCGCGGCGCGCCTGGTAGTGCGCGGCGATTTCTTTCACGCACTGCTGGTCGCCTTCGAGCGCGGCGATGGCCGCCACCTGCAGCGGCGTGAAGGTGCCGTAGTCGTGATAGCTCTTGATGCGCGTGAGCGCCGCCACCAGCTCCGGGTTGCCGACCATGAAGCCGATGCGCCAGCCCGCCATGTTGTAGCTCTTGGACAGCGTGAAGAACTCCACCGCGATGTCCTTGGCGCCCGGCACCTGCATGATCGACGGCGCTTTCCAGCCGTCGAACACGATGTCGGCGTAGGCCAGGTCGTGCACCACGAAGATGTCGTGCTTGCGCGCCAGCGCGATCACGCGCTCGAAGAAGTCCAGCTCCACGCATTGCGCGGTGGGGTTCGACGGGAAGCCCAGCACGATCATCTTCGGCTTCGGGTAGCTGCCGCGGATGGCGCGCTCCAGCTCGGCGAAGAAGTCCACGCCCGGCACCAGCGGCACCGAGCGGATGTCGGCGCCGGCGATCACCGCGCCGTAGATGTGGATGGGATAGCTCGGGTCCGGCACCAGCACGGTGTCGCCGCGGTCCAGCGTGGCCAGCATCAGGTGCGCCAGGCCTTCCTTGGAACCGATGGTGACGATGGCCTCGGTGTCCGGGTCGATCTCCACGCCGTAGCGCTCGCGATACCAGTGCGAGATGGCGCGGCGCAAGCGCGGAATGCCCTTGGAAGCCGAGTAGCCGTGGGTGTCGGGCCGCTGCGCGGCCTCCGTGAGCTTGGCGACGATGTGCGGCGGCGTGGCGCCGTCCGGGTTGCCCATGCTCATGTCGATGATGTCTTCGCCACGGCGGCGCGCCGCCATTTTCAGCTCGGCGGTGATATTGAAGACGTACGGGGGGAGACGATCGATGCGCGCGAAACGGCGCTTGCCTGCGGAGGCGGACATGTTTTTCCTTGAACGTAAGCGCCCGGAACCGTCCGAGCGACGCTGCCGGCCGTTGTTTGCGGCCGAACGGGAAAGATCTTAGCGGCGAACCCGCGCGGCGTCCAAGGATTTTCGCAACGCGGCGGCGCGCATCCGCATGCGGCGCATGCCGCGGCTAGCGCGCGGCCAGCTCGTCCACCTTGCGCACCTCGCGCACCTTGCGCACCACCGCGTCGTCCGGCCCCAGCAGGCGGCCGTCGGCGGCGCGCACCTCGAGCGGCGGCACCGGCTGGCCGTCCGCGGTATCCACCAGCACGGAATGCGCCTCGCCGGGCGCGTAGAAGAAGGCCTCGCCCCACTGGCGCAGCCCCACCACCACCGGGAACAGCGCGCGGCCGCGCGGCGTCAGCACGTATTCCTGGTAGGCGCTGCCGTCGGAGGCCGGCGCCTGCTCCAGGATGCCGTGCGCGAGCAGCGTGCGCAGCCGGTCGGCCAGGATGTTCCTGGCCAGCCCGAGGTTGCGCTGGAATTCGCTGAAGCGGCGCAGGCCGTCGAAGGCGTCGCGCACGATCAGCAGCGACCACCAGTCGCCGATCGCGTCGAGCGAACGCGCCACCGGACACTCGGCACCTTCCAGGCTGGTTCGCCGCACCATCGCGCCACTCCTTTCACACGCCGCCGGTGCCGCGCCGCGGGATGCGGCGCGCGGCGTGGCCCGCCCCAGACGATGGCGGCTCCCGCGGCGAAGCGGTTGCATTGTAAAACCGCGCGGCGCCCCGGACAACCCGCCGCGTCAGTCGTCGATCGTCTCGTGCACGGCGGCCGCACCCGCCCTCCAGTAGCTCGACGCGCGGATGCGGCTCTTGTCGATGCCGCGCTCGCTCACCAGGTACTGGCGCACCGCGCGGATCGCCGCGCCCTCCCCGGCGGCCCAGACGTAGCCCTCGCCGCGCGGCAGCGTGATGGCGCGCAGCGCCCGCTCGAGCAGCGTGGCGTCGCCGGCCGGCGCGCCGTCGCGGTGCTGCCAGCGGACCTCGACACTGGCGCGGCTCGGCAGCGGGATCTCGGCCGCGGCGTTGTCCACCGCCACCACCACCAGCGCCTGCGCGCCGGCCGGCAGTTCTTCCAGGCGCCGGCCGATGGCGGGCAGCGCGGTTTCGTCGCCCACCAGCAGGTGCCAGTCGAAGCCGTCCGGAATCACGAAGGAGCCGCGCGGCCCGCCCACGCCCAGGTACTGGCCCGGCGCGGCCTGCGCCGCCCAGGTCGAGGCGGGGCCGTCGCCGTGCAGCACGAACTCCAGGTCGAGCTCGCCGGCCACGGGGTCATGGCGGCGCGGCGTGTAGTCGCGCGCGGCCGGCCGCGGCGCGCCTTCGGCGAACACCGGGCCGTTGGGGCCGACTTCCGGCAATGCCGGCCTGGGCTGCCCGGGCGCGGGGAAGAACACCTTGACGTGATCGTCGAAGGAAGCGGAAACGAAGTCCTTCAGGTCGTCGCCGGCCAGCGTCACGCGCAGCAGCTGCGGCGACACCTGCCGCGTGCGCACCACCTGCAGCAGGCGCATCTTGAGGGCATGGCGGACACGTTGAACGGTAAGGTCTCGGGTGGTCATCGATATGGGGTCCGGTTGGTTGACGTCTGGCTGGTTCACGCGCGGCTGGCTGGCGTCCGACTGGCTGACTTGCGTCATGCGCGCGATCAGCATCACGCGCCCGCCGCGCCGGGACCAGCCTCGATCTCCGCGGCGGCCCGCGCGAGGATGGCCGCGATGCGCCGCTGCTCGTCCGGCGCGGCATCCGTGCGCATCAGCAGCGCGCGCTTGAGCGCCATGCGCGCCTCGACGAACTCCGGCAGCCAGCCGCCGCGCGCCTCGGCATCGTCGGCGGGGTTGTCGCCGGGGTTGTCGCCCGAGCCCGACAGCGCGCGCCGCACCCACTCCATCTTGCGCGCCACGTGCTTGAGCTTGTTGAGCATCAGCGCCAGCCGCTCGCGGTTGGCATCCAGGTGCGCGCGGCCCGGCCCGGCAAGCTGGTAGCGCTTCTTGTTGCCCTCGCTGTCCACGGTGGCATAACCAACCTCCTCGAGGAAGGTCAGCGCCGGATACACCATGCCCGGGCTGGGCTTGTAGAAACCGTTGGTGCGCGTCTCCAGTTCCTTGATGAGCTCGTAGCCGTGGCTGGGCTTTTCCTCCAGCAGCGACAGCAGCAGCAGTTGCAGGTCGTCGGCGCTGAACTTGCGGCCGCGGCGCCAGGTATCGCCCTCGCCGTCGAAGCCGTCCCCGCCGCCGCCGAAGAAACCACCGGGCCCGCCGCCGTGGCGGTGGCGGCCGATGGCGTGGTGGCCAAAAAAACCCTCGGCGTGCGAGGCGAAATGAGAAGACAGTCGGGCAAGCATGTGGTGGCCCATCAGGCCCTTCGAGAAGTGGTGACGCATGGCAGCGGCTCCTTGGTATCTGAAAACATATCTTAAGATATATATCGTAAGTAATAAAGTCAAGGAAGAAACCGCAGGGGAGACACATCGACCGCAAACGAGGCAACCGGCCGGACCGCAAGAGCAAGCATTCCGGATCAAAGGCAACGAGTTCATCGCCCCGAAGGACAAGCACCCGCCTTCCGTTACGTGCCACGAGAAAAAGCGGAAATTTCCTCACCCAAGTTTGGTACTCGTCCTATAACGGCGACGCCGACTCATCGCCTACGCTTCAGACACTTGCACCCGGCACTTCGAAGGCACGCCGAACTCATTGCACGTTGCCGCCGTCCCGGCTCCTCGTGCTCGTGCGTTGGATGTCCCGACCTGATCGCGCGTGGCCCTCTGCGAAAGCGTCATTCAGCACGCAGCAAGGGCACCCGTTCTCCCCCAAAAGACCGTGAAAGCTGTTTCGGGCCTATGGCTCGTCTTGCGCGAGTCGAAGCCAATTCTGACCGGCGTTGGACGCCTTCTTCAGGGAGAGAACGATGTTTGTCAATGTGGAACTGCGCAAGTACTTTGGACCCGGAGCGTTCGGCGGCTCGTTCATTTCCGAGAGCCTGGTGAGCGTCCTGCAGGAAGTGCAAGAGGCCTTCGACGGCGCGCGTCGCGACCCCTTGTTTCTCGGCGAGCTCTGGCGGTTAATGACAACCTTCGCTGGCCGGGAGACGCCATTGACCTATGCGGAAAGGCTATCCGAAAAATTTGGGCAGCATTTCTACCTGAAGCGCGAAGATCTGCTTCACGGTGGCGCCCACAAGACGAACAGCACGCTAGGGCAATTGCTTCTGGCAAAGCGGATGGGGAAGAGCCGCATCATCGCGGAAACGGGCGCCGGGCAACATGGCGTGGCAACGGCGATGACTGGCGCCAAGCTCGGCATGGCGGTGGAGGTATACATGGGCGCGCTCGACATCCAGCGCCAGCAGCAAAACGTCAAGCGCATGGAACTCTTCGGCGCCAGGATACATCCGGTCGAAGCTGGCGGCGCAACGCTGAAGGATGCGATCAACGAGGCCATGCGGGATTGGATTACCAACGTGGGAAGCACCTATCACTGCTTTGGAACGGCAGCCGGACCGTACCCCTATCCCTCGATGATCAAGTATTTCCAATCGGTGATCGGCAAGGAAGCACGTAATCAACTGTTGTGCCTGGATCCCCGGCCCCCCTCGGCGGTCTTCGCCTGCATCGGTGGCGGCAGCAATGCGGTCGGGCTGTTCTCCGGATTCGAGCACGATACCAAGGTGGCGCTTTTTGGCGCGGAACCCGGCGGTATCGCAGACGGCACGGACAGGCACGCCGCAACGCTCACCAAAGGATCGGTAGGTGTCTTCCACGGGATGCGCTCGCTGTTCTTGCAGAATCAGGAAGGACAGATCACGAATACCCATTCCGTGGCGGCCGGACTCGATTACCCGGGCGTCGGCCCTGAACTCGTGGCGTTGCAGGAAACGGGACGTGCGTCGTTCGTGGCGATCAGCGATGCGGAAGCGCTCGATGCCTTCGAACAGTTGTCCCTTCTCGAAGGCATCATCCCGGCGTTCGAATCGGCCCATGCCCTCGCGCTGGCCATGAAGTGCTGCAAGGACTTTTCGCCAGGCAGCCGATTTGTGGTCTGCCTGTCCGGCCGTGGCGACAAAGACCTGGATCAATACTGGAACATCAGGGGGATCTGATCATGAATCGTTTTGCACGATTGTTCACTCGCCGGGATCGCCGGATGTTCGTCCCTTTCTTCACACTGGGCGATCCCAATGCCATAGCAAGCTTCGATCTGATCTGCGCCGCGGTCGACGCCGGCGCCGACGCGGTGGAACTGGGATTCCCGTTCTCCGACCCCATCACCGACGGCCCGGTCAATCAGCGCTCGATGCGACGCGCCCTGGCAGCGGGCACCACCTATGCGACCTGCCTCGACATGCTCCGAAGGCTCAGGGAACGCTACCCGGCACTTCCCATCGGGCTGCTGCTCTACTACAACCTGCTCTTCATGCGCGGCGAGCGAGCATACAAGGAGCTGGCCGCGATCGGCGTCGACGCGGTGGTCTGCTCCGACCTGCCATTCGAGGAATGTGCCACGCACATGTGGCAACTGGCCGACAGCCGCATCGGCTGCATCCAGATGGTAGCGCCGAATACGCCGGTCGAGCGGGCGCGAAAGCTCATCGATAGCTCATCGGCATTCACCTACGTGATCAGCCGCTTCGGGACAACCGGCACGAGCGCCAGCTTCGAACAGCAGGCATTGGCCAGAATCGAACACCTCAGCAAGCTTGCAGACAAAGCCATCGTGGCCGGTTTCGGCATCAGCACGGTCGATCAGGTCCGCGACTTCTGGGCGGCAGGGGCAAATGGCGTGATCGTGGGCAGCCTGTTCAGTCTTCAGATCGAGCGTTGCCTGGCGGATGTTCCGGCCGCGCGCCAGTTCATCGAGGCATTCGTGGGACAGGTGCAGGCCGGAAAACCGCGCCTGGACTTTGCCGGGATCATCTGACATCGGCATGCCCGCGCACCCGACTCAAGGAGACCCCGCCCGATGCGCAGCATAGATTGGTTCCGTCTGCTTGTACTCAGCGCTGTCTGGGGAGCCTCGTTCATCTTCATGCGCGTTCTGGCTCCCGTGCTTGGCCCGGTGGCGACCGCCGATCTGCGCGTTGCCATCGGCGGCATGGCATTGCTGGTCTACTTCGCGGTGATCCGCTTCAATCCCAACTGGACGACATACTGGCGTCAGTATCTCGTCATTGGGGCATTCAACGTCGGCTTGCCCTTTCTGCTCTTCTCCTATGCGGCGCAACATATCCCGGCGTCCTACTCGGCCATCATCAATGCCACCACGCCATTGTTCGGCGCGGTGTTTGCCGCGATCTGGCTGAAGGATCGCCTGACGAGAACCAAGGCGACAGGACTGCTGCTCGGCATGGCCGGCGTGGGCACCCTCACCAGCGGCGGCATGACAGCCGCCGCCTCGCCGGCGTTTGCCTGGGCGATCCTGGCGTGCCTGCTGGCTTCGGCTTCCTATGCCGGCGCCGGTATCTACATCAAGAAATTCGCCTCGGACGTCAACCCCATCGGGTCGGCAGGCTGCTCGCAACTGGTTGCCGCCGTTGGACTCCTTCCGTTCTGGGTCGCGGCACCGCCGAACGCGACCGTCGACACGGTCATCGTGTTCAACATGCTCTGCCTGGGACTGCTGAGCAGCGCGCTGGGCTTTGTCCTGTATTTCCGGCTGATCCGCGACATCGGCCCCGCGCGGGCCATGATGGTCGCGTTCCTGACGCCGCTCTTCGGCATCGTGTGGGGAATTGCCTTCCTAGGCGAGGCGCTGACGGCTCCGGTCATCATCGGAGGCGGGATGATCGTGGCTTCGACGATATTGATCCTGCGGCGAGGCATGGCAACACGACCGCAAGAAGCCCAAGCCGTGCCGAAAAGCGAAGCTGGCTAGTACAACAGCCCTCGGACAGTACCCGTAGCGCCTGCCGCTCAGATGCGCCTTTATCGCCACATGACGTGCCTTCGGATGGCCCCTCGCCCGCCTTCCACGCCGCGCAGCACAAATCCAGCCAGATCAGGAGAACATTCCATTGTTCTGCTGCCCTATCCTGCCCGCGAATGGGCCGGTGGCGAGCATTGCAGTTTTCCGCCGCAGCCCCCGCAAGCCGCGAGGGAAAAAATACCGGCCGCGAAGAAAAGCGCAAAAAGAAAGCCCCTGGCCGGGGTGGTCAGGGGCTCAAGGCAAGAGGCGGGTCGCGGGTTCCGCCCAAGGCCGGATCATAGAGCGCGAAGCGGGGTGCGCCATCACCTGATCGGGTGACATATCCCGTCATATTTGTCTTTTTTACACTTTTCGGCACTTGTTGGCGAAGAAACTGCAAAGCGCGCCGCCACGGGCTCGCGCAAGGTGCGTGCGCCGGCGCCCCGCTCCGCCCGGTTGGTGGCGCGCGGCCTTGATCTGTCGCAAGTTTTCAGGTGGGTCCGACGCCAGTTTCTGCGGCTATCATTACCGGGTACCGCCGCAACGGCGGCGGTAGCGTGAATGCCGCCCGCGTGGCCGGCACGCCGCGGCCGGAGCGGCGCGCATGCTTTCGTGACGGGACGCGGCGGCGGGAGGTACGCCGAGGCTCTCGCCAGGCCGCGGCCAGTCCGATTCACAATCAAGTCACAACCGATTCGTAACCTCTGCACAAGGACCCGTCCATGACACTGCGCCAGTTGTTCCGCGCCTCGCTGGCATGCGCCCCGCTGCTGGCGCTGGCTCCGGCCTCGCCCGCGTTCGCGTACTTCGACAACTTCATCAACTCGACCGTGGTCGGCAAGATGAACCAGAAGGAATCCGCCTCGCTGGCCCAGCACGTGCGCAAGGTGCTCGACACCGGCGCCGACGGCGCCGCCGTGCCGTGGAACTACCCCGCCACGCGCGGACGCCGCGCCATCGAGGGCTCGATCACGCCGCTGCGCACCAAGACCGACCAGGGCCAGTCCTGCCGCCAGCTGCGCACCCAGCTCCAGCGCGACGGCCTGGAGGACAACTGGACCAGCTGGTTCTGCAAGCAGGGCGACGGCAGCTGGAAATCGCGCAGGGTAAGCGACGACTGAACGCCGCCGGCCCGGCGGGCCGGCGGCGGCAACCATGCGGCCGGACACGGTCGCGAGCGAAGGAGATCCCATGCCAACCATGCAAGCAGCGGTATTCCTCGGACCCAACCGTATCGTGCTCCAGGAAAAGCCGATCCCCGACGTCGGCCCCTCCGACGCCCTGATACGCATCACCACCACCACCATCTGCGGCACCGACGTCCACATCCTCAAGGGTGAATACCCGGTGGCGCAGGGGCTCACGATCGGGCACGAGCCGGTCGGCATCATCGAGAAGCTGGGCAAGAACGTCACCGGCTACCACGAAGGCCAGCGCGTGATCGCCGGCGCGATCTGCCCGAGCTTCCATTCCTACGCATGCCAGGACGGCTGCTCCTCGCAGGACGGCCAGGGCCACGGGCACGGCTACAAGCCGATGGGCGGCTGGCGCTTCGGCAACACCATCGACGGCACCCAGGCCGAATACGTGCTGGTGCCCGACGCCCAGGCCAACCTCGCGCCGATCCCCGACACGCTCACCGACGAGCAGGTTCTGATGTGCCCCGACATCATGTCGACCGGCTTCGTCGGCGCGGAGAACGCCAACATCAAGATCGGCGACATGGTGGCCGTGTTCGCGCAGGGCCCGATCGGCCTGTGCGCCACGGCGGGCGCGCGGCTGCGCGGCGCCGGCCTGATCATCGCCATCGACGGCATCGACGAGCGCCTGGAGATCGCGCGCCGCATGGGCGCCGACGCCACCGTCAATTTCCGCAAGGTGGACGTGGTGGACGAAGTGCTGCGCATCACCGGCGGGCGCGGCGTGGACGCGGCCATCGAAGCGCTCGGCACGCAAGGCACGTTCGAGTCCGCGCTGCGCGTGCTCAAGCCCGGCGGCACGCTGTCGAGCCTGGGCGTGTATTCCAGCGACCTGCGCATCCCGCTCGACGCCTTCCATGCCGGCCTCGGCGACAACCGCATCATCACGTCGCTGTGCCCCGGCGGCAAGGAACGCATGCGCAGGCTGATGCGCATCATCGAATCCGACCGGCTCGACCTCGGACCGCTGGTCACTCACCGCTACAAGCTCGGCCAGATCGAGCAGGCCTACGAACTGTTCGCGAATCAGCGCGACGGCGTGCTGAAGGTGGCGATCACGCCGTGACGGCGGCGGCGCCATGCCGCGCATGCCACACATGACGCGCAGGCGCTGCCGGCCCATACCGCGGCACGGCAGCGCCCGCGCCCGTCAGGCCACGGCGAGCGGCTTGGGCAGGCGGATCATGACGAACTCGTTGGCGTCGACGCCGGAGGGCACGCGCGAGGGCGAGCCGCCCGGGTAGTTGTTGTCGTTGACCAGCAGCAGCGTGCGCGCGTCCACGATGGCGATCGCTTCGATGCACTCCATCGGGTAGGCGAACACGCCGTCGATGGTGTCGCTGGCGCCGAGCCTGGCCGGGTCGAGCAGCTGCATCAGGTCGGCCACTTCTTCCTTGACCAGGAAGCCGTCCGCGTCGACGCGGTCGAGGCTGATCTTGAAGATGCGCTTGAAGCGCGCCGCGTTGCGCCAGGTGTTCGACGCGGCGAACTTGCCGGTGCGCACGTCGCCGGCGCCGCTGTCCTTTTCCACCACCAGGAACTCGCGGTCGTTGACGGCGACCATGTCGTTGACCGAGTAGTACTCGGTCTCGAGGTTGCCGTCGCCGTTGAGGCGCTGGCCGCTGCCGACGCGGTAGCGGTAGCTGGTCTCGAAGTTGAGCGTGCCCAGGTTGAAGACGTTGATGATGCGGCTGCGCACGTCGTCGCCGGCCACTTCCTTCTCGTACATGCCGTACAGGCGCGTGCGGCTGGCGTTGATGGCCAGGCTTTCGAGGCCGCCGGAGCCGCCCAGGTTGGCCTGCGCGGTGGTGCCGTTGGCGACGAGATAGGGATTGTTCGGGGTCTGCACCAGCGGGTTGGCGCCGAGCCGGCGCAGGTTGGGCATCTGCACTTCGCGCGCGAGCAGCCTGCCCTGCCTGTCGAACTTGAGCAGGAACGGGCCGAATTCATCGCCAATCCACAGGTTGCCGCTGGCGTCGAGCTGCATCGATTCGGGATCGATGTCGTAGCCGGTAAGCAGGCGGCCGTTGACGATGGCGCTGTCCACCGGAATGGTCTGGCCGGCCGGCGAGACCGAGGTGCCGGGATAGCTGGCCATGTCGGCCACGATCGGGTAGCCGATGCGGCGGTCGGGGTCGCTCAGGCGGATATAGCTCTCGGGCGTGAACGCGGCCAGCGGCGCGCCGGTCTGGAAGTGGACCGGGACCACCCTGCCGGCGGCCCAGTCGAACGACACCGCGTAGATGTGCAGCAGCGCGTCGGGCGAGGCGCCGCGGCCGCCGAAGCCGTTGTCCTGCAGCGCGTAGAACGTGCCGGCCCTGGGGCCCGGGATGATGGCCGAGAAGCCTTGCATGGGCTGCCTGGCGTTGAACGGCAGCGCGTAGCGGTAGACGTTGGTGGCGCGGTCGTAGTCGCCGCCCGAGATGAACTGGCCGCTGGTGGGGCCGGCCACGAAGCTGTCGGCCGGCAGCACGGCGCGGCCGAGCAGCGTGGGCGCCTTGACTTCGGCCTCGGGCGTGACCGCGGGCGGGTTGGTGGCCGGCGGCACCGGCGCGCTGCCGGCGGCCGGCGGCGCATCG
>NZ_AQPL01000316.1:0-23498 GCF_000395345.1 Cupriavidus sp. WS
CGGGCGGCGCTGCCGCGGCGCCGGCCGCCGCCACCGCGGCCTGGCGCGAGAGCGCCGCGTCGATGGTGCGCGTGGCGCGCAGGCGCTGGCGCCACTGGCTCACCAGCGGCAGCGCGAGCGCGGCGAGGCCCAGCGCGGCAAGGCCCAGGCTCAGCGAGATCAGGGTGATGCTGTCCATGCGCGCCGCCCCTATACCGACCTGGCCAGGCGATAGAGCATGGCCGCCCCGACCACCTCGAGCGCCAGCGCAACCAGCAGCAGCGTCTTGCCGCCGGGATCGCGCCACATCATCATGATGTAGGCCGCGTTCATCACGAACATCATCCCGCCCACCACCAGCGGCAACAGCCCCAGCACCCACGCCGACAGGCGCGTCTCCGCGGACAGCGCATACAGTTCCTGCTGGGCCTGCTCGCGGTCGCGCATGAAGGCCGCGGTGCGCTCCATCACGATGTCGGCGCGGCCGCCATAGCGCGTGGCCAGGCGCAGCACGGACGACAGCAGCATCAGTTCGTCCACGCGATAGACGCGCGCCACCTGCAGAACCGCCTGGTCCAGTTCCTTGCCGGCGCGCTGCAGGTGGATGGCCTGCACCAGGCACTGCCGCAGCGGCGGCTCGGTGTTGCCGATGGCGGTCTGGAAGGCGGCCGGCACGCTGCTGCCGATGCTCATCATGCGCACCACCGCGTCGAGGAACGACGGCAGTTGCCGGCGCAGCTTCTGGCCGGCGCGGCGCGCCCGGTTCCACAGCAGGAAATACATCAGCAGCAGCGTCAGGAACAGCGCCGTCAGCGCCGCCAGCACGCCGCCGGCGGCGGCGGCCAGCAGCGCCACGCAGACGACCAGCGCGGCGGCCAGCGAGTAGGCGCGCCGCGTGGGCGCCAGGTCGGCCCGGCGCAGCAGTTCTTCCCAGCGCCGGCCGAGATCGTTGCGCTTCTTGCCGGCCTGCGGCTCGGGCGCGGCCGCGTAGCGTGCCTTGACCTGCTCGGTCTGCGCGCGCAGGAAGGCGCGCGCGCTCTCGTCCTGCGCGCGGGCGCGGGCGCTGGCCAGCAGCAGCAGGCCCAGGCCCAGCACCACGAGCGCGGCCGCGGCGACGGCCAGGGCAGCGCTAGACATCGAAGCGGTCGTCGAGGCCGAAGCCGGCCGCCGGGCGCATGCGCGCGAGCTTCGGCGAATGCGGCAGGATGCCCAGCGACAGCCAGCGGTCCACCTCGATGCCGTCGGGCCCGGTATAGGGCTCGTGGCGATAGAGCTCCTGCGTGGAGATGATGTTGTCGCCCAGGCCCGTCACCTCGGTGACGGAGAGGATGCGCCGCTTGCCGTTCGAGAGCCGGCCGATCTGCACGATGAAGTCGATGGCGTTGGCGATCTGCCGGCGCAGGCTGGACTCGCTGCCCTGGAAGCCGGCGAAGCCGGCCAGCATCTCGAGCCGGTACAGGCATTCGCGCGGGCTGCTGGAGTGGATCGTGCCCATCGAGCCGTCGTGGCCGGTGCTCATGGCCTGCAGCATCTCCAGCACTTCGCCGCCGCGCACTTCGCCCACGATGATGCGGTCCGGCCGCATGCGCAGGCTGTTGCGCAGCAGGTCGCGGATCGACACCACGCCGGTGCCCTCGAAGCCGCCGGGGCGGCTCTCCAGGCGCACCACGTGCGGGTGGTTCAGCGCCAGCTCGGCGGTGTCCTCGATGGTGATCACGCGCTCGCCGTCGGGCACGAAGGTGGCCAGCGCGTTGAGCAGCGAGGTCTTGCCCGAGCTGGTGCCGCCGCTGACGAGGATGTTGCAGCGCGCCTTGACCGCGGCTTCGAGCAGTTCGCTGACCTCCGGGCTCATAGTGCCGAGCGCCTGCAGGTCCGCCGGCGTGAGCGGGTCCTTGCGGAACTTGCGGATCGACACCACCGGGCCGGCCAGCGCCAGCGGCGGGATCACCACGTTGATGCGGCCGCCGTCCGGCAGGCGCGCGTCGACCATCGGGTTCGATTCGTCCAGGCGGCGCCCGATCGGCGCGAGGATGCGGCGCACGATGCGCAGCAGGTGGCCGTTGTCGGCGAAGCGCACCGGGATGCGCTCCAGCACGCCGTGGCGCGACACGTACACGTCGAGGTGGCCGTTGACGAGGATGTCCTCCACCGCCGGATCGTTGAGCAGGTCCTCGATCGGGCCGAAGCCGGCCAGCTCCTTGGTCAGCGCCTCGGCGATCTGGTGCAGCTCGACCTCGTTGATCGGGATTCGGCGCAGCCGCGTGAAGCTCTCCAGCTCCAGGTCGACGAAGCGGTTGATCGCGGTGCGCGACCAGCGCCCGAACTCCGCGCCGAGCTCCTCGATCCGGGTGAGCAGGTGCTCGTGGGCCGCCTCCTTGATGTTCTGGAATTCCTGCGATGCAGGAAACGGCGCGGCGGCGTTGTCGGAGAATTCAATGGCTTGCGACATGTCAGTTCCCAGCCCGCTCAGCGCGCAACGCGCGCATGGCGCGCAGCGCTTCGGGCAGCTTTTCTTTTACCCGGCCCAGCAAGCCGGCTTCGCTTGCGGTGCCGGCACGGTATCCCAGCTTGTCCACCAGCTGGCCAACGGCACGGACATACGGATCGGCGGGGCTGTCGTCGGCCAGCACCACGCCACGGTTGAGCGCCAGCACCAGCGGCTCGCGCCGGTCGGGCAAGGTGCCGACCGACGTGGCCTCCAGCCGTTGCGCGATCTGCTGCGCATCCACGCCCAGGCGCGCGTCGAAACGCGAGACCAGCAGGTGCAGGTCTTCCCGTTCCACCTCGCGCTTCTTCAGCTCCTGCAACAGCTCGGCCGCCGAGACGATGGCGCCCACGCCCTGGTCCACCATCAGCAGCACCGTGTCGGCGGCCTTGACCAGGTGCGCCATGAACTCGATGTTGCTGAACCCACCCAGGTCCACCACCTGCAGGTCGAAGAACGCGCGCAGGCGGTTGAGCAGGCCCAGCGCCTCCATGAAGGAGATGTCGCGCAGCTCCGCCAGCGTGGCCGGCAGCGGCAGCACCACCACGCCGTTGCCGTGGCGCGCCAGCGCGGTCTGCACGAAGACCTGGTCGAAGCGGCGCAGGTTGCGCACGCCCTCGACGAAATGAAAGCCGGGGTTGATGTTCATGTAGAGCGAGCCATCGCGCGCCGGCAGGCCCAGGTCCATCAGCAGCACCTCGCCGTGGCAGCGCTTGCGCACCGCCGCGGCCAGGTTGGTCGCCAGCGTGGTCGCGCCCACGCCCACGCGCGCGCCCAGCACCGCCACCACCTTGCCGCGCCGCGCGGGCTCAGCCTGGCCGCGCACGGTCAGCAGCCGGCGCACGATCTCCACCGCGCCGCCCGGCGGCGCGGTCATGTCGATGAAATCCTTGGCGCCGCCGCGCAGCGCCGCGAGCATGATCTCGGGCTCGCCGGCATTGCCCACGGCCACCAGCGGCAGCCCCGGATAGAGCCGCGTCACCTGCTCGGCGAGCCGGCCCGAGGCCAGCGCCTGCTCGCGCGAAAAATGCAGGAACACCATGCCCGGGTTGATGGTGGCGATCTGTTCCAGGAACACGTCCTGCGGGCCGGGCTCGACCGCCAGCTGGCCCAGGCTGGAGAGCGCGGCCGACAGCCATTGCCGTGGTTCGGGCTGCGCCGCGTTGAAGAGGAAATAGCCCATCTGCGCCTGCCGCTCCGTGCCTTCGTCCGCCGCGCCGGGATTCATTTCGAGAAGCCCGGCAGGGTGGGATCAACGTATTCGCCCAGCACGTACCAGCCCCACACATTGGGGTTGCCGCTGGTGCGGCCGTCCTCGGTGACCGCGGCCACCGCCGCCGCGCCCTTGGCCAGGGGGCGCACCAGGCGCGGCGTGACCACGATCATCAGCTCGCGGTCCTCCTGGTTGAAATTCAGGTTGCGGAAGAAGGTGCCGATGATCGGCAGGTCGCCGAGGAACGGCACCTTGCTGACGTTGCTGACCGTGTTGCGGCTGACCAGGCCGCCAATCACGAAACTCTCGCCGTCGCCCAGCTCCACCGTGGTGTCGGCGCGGCGCGTGACGATGCCGGGCACCAGCGTGCCGTTGATCGAGACGCCGCGCGAGGGATCGAGATCGCTCGCTTCCGGCGCCACCTTGAGCGCGATGCGGTCCTTGGACAGGATCGTGGGCGTCACGCTCAGGCCGATGCCGAACGGCTTGAACTGGATCGTGGTGGTGCCCAGCGCCTGCGGCACCGGGATCGGAATCTCGCCGCCGGCGAGAAAGCTCGCGCTCTGGCCCGACAGCGCCACCAGGCTGGGCTCGGCCAGCACGCGCGCCATGCCGTTGCTTTCCAGCAGGCTCAGGTTGGCGAAGATGCCGCGCGAGAACGACGCCGCGACGAGGTTGAAGGCGCTGCTGATCGGCAGGCTGACGTCCGTGCTCAGCGAGCCGGTGCCGTTCGCGCCCGGCGTGAAGGTGAACTTGTTCAGCGACGACGGCGCGAACGTGCCGAAGGCGAAGCCGCCGTTGTTGCGATAGAAATTGAAGCCGACCTCCTTGAGCACCGTCTTGCTGATCTCCACCACCTTCACGTCCACCTGCACGGTGCCGCTGACGGGAATGGTCGAGCGGTCTGCCACCATGCTGCCCTTGCCTTCCGCGCCGGCGGTGGCCGCGCGCGCCAGCTGCTGCGCGCGCCAGGCCGACTGCGCATCGCGCGACTGGCCGCTGATGTCGGCGCCCGCGCCCGACACGGCCACGCCGGCGCCATCGGCCTCGGCCTCGGTGGCGTCCACCTGGACATGGATGGTCCGCGCCGGCTCGCCGCGCGTCCACACCATCAGGTCGGTCGCGCCGGGCTTCTTGGCTACCACCAGCACGCCGTTGGCGCCGGCGCGGTTCTTCAGCAGCAGGGCGTCGGCCACCGCCGGATTGCCGATGGCGACGCGCTCCAGCGGCTGGGCCAGCTGCAGCTGCCGCTGGCTGCCGACCACGAGCCGCAGCTCCCGCGGACTCTCCGCCTGCTGCGCCCAGGCGGTGGAAACGGCGCAGCAGACGGCAAGGGTGGCTGCGCCGGCAAGAAGGGATTTCATCAATCGGCTATCCAGAAAGTATGACTGTCCGAAAAGCGCCGCGGCTCGCCAGCGTGACACGCATGGACGGCCGCGGGGCCTTGCTTCATTCGATCTCGCGCTTGCCGCCGCGGATCACCTCGACACTGTTCTGCGCCACGCTGCTCGCCATGCGGCTCCGCGGCGCCGGCACGGCGGACGCGGCCGCCGGCGCCGGCCGGGACGCGGCCTGCTCGCGCCGGGCGGGGCCGGCCACGCCGGCCAGGCTTGCCAGCGCCACCCCGGCCACGGCCCGGTCGGACGCGGTGAGCACGGCCGGCGCGCCGGCCGGCAGCCGAGCCTGCAGCGCGGGCGCCGGCTCGGCAAGCAGGTTCTCGGCCGGCACGCTGCCGTCTTCCGGATTGCGCAGCGCCAGCAGCAGGCGTCCGCTCTGCTGCCCCAGCGCCAGCTTGCCGACGTCGGCCACGGGCACCGCCAGCACGGCGGTCTTGGCGCCCTCGCGGCGCACCATCATCTGGTCCGGGGCGGGCTTGGCGGTCTCGATCACGGTGCCCGCGCCGTAGGCCAGCACGCGCAGGCGCGCCAGCAGCAGGCGCGCCTGGCTGCCTTCGATCTCCTGGCCGTCGCGGCGGAACACGGCGAACACGTCGACGAAATCGCCGGGCTGCACCTGGTTGCCCACGCCGATCACCTCATCGACGGCGACGGCCACCGCGCGCTCGCCTTCCTTCACCTGCGAAGCCAGCCCGGCAAGCAACTGGCTTTCGAGCACGGGCACGTTGGCGCCGATGCCGACCAGCGGGATCTGCCCGGCGACGCGCGCCACGTCGGTGTACGCGCCGGTCGGGTTGATCGGCAGTTGCTCGACCTTGAGCGCGTCGGCGGGAACCGGCTTGCCCGCTTCGATCGGCTTGACGGTGATCACCACGGCATGCAGCTCGGCGGCAGCGGCCACCGGCGCCGCCGGCTTGGCCGGCGTGCGCGCCACGCGCCACGCCAGCAGCGCCAGCAGCAGCGCGAGGACGAGCAGCGCGATGGCGAGCACGCGAATCTGTTTGCTGGTCATGTGGACTCTCTGTTTCGGTTGAGCGGCACGCGGCCTCGCCGCATGCGGGCAGGCGCGTCAGGCCGCGGCCTCGGCGGTCTGGTGTTCATGTGTCGGGAGCAAGCTGCACGGTGGCGCTGCCGGTGAGCGTGGCGGGCATCGGCACGCCCGGCACGACGGGCAGGATCGCGCCGGAAGGCAGGTTCAGAGTGACCTTGACGCAGACCGAGCCGCCCGGGTTCGCGCAGGCGACAGTCTGCGCAACGTTGCTGGAAGAAACGGCATTCCGGATGGATGCCGGCAAGGTGGCAAGGGCGGTCGCCGAGGCCGCGCTCACTCTCAACGCCTGCGTTGCCGCGGCGTTATTGCCGGTGGCCCCTGCGGGATAGCGCAGGGCCGCGCGCGCGCCTTCCTCGGCAGCAAGCGTGAGCACCTGCTGCATCGCCAGAACGACCCCGAAATAGACGATGCCGATCACCATTGCCAGCAAGATCGGCAATACGATGGCGAATTCGAGCGCGGCCGCGCCGGACGAGCGCGTCCGCACGGCGTGATTTCCCCGCAATGACATACTTCACCCGGTTGTGCTTTAGTTCTTCTTGCGCCGAACCGGTGGCGCGGACTGCGACACCTACTTCCCGAGCATCATCCAGACCAGCAAACCGACCGCGAGGTAAGCGGCATATGGAATGCCCCTGACCTCGTTTGCCTGCCCTGTCGAGACCGATGGCGCGGTGCCTGCCAAGCGCCGCAGCAAGCCCGCCACATGGTCTGCCCATACCCTCACGACCACCGTCTCCCGCGCACGTACCAGCAAGGCGTGCACGAAAGCCAGCAGGCTGCCCACGACCCACACCGTCACCAGCCCCACCGGGCCGGTCAGCAGACCCGCCACGGCGAAGAATTTGACGTCACCCGCGCCCATCTGCCCGAGCACATAGAAAGGCAGCATGACTAGCAGGCCGAGTGTGAATCCGAGCAATCGAGAGGCGAGACCCGGCTCCGGAATCAAGCCGAGTGGGAACGCCAGGCCGACCGCCGCCATAGCGGCAATCAGCACGGCATTGGGCACTTTTCGATAAGCAAAATCGGTCCAGATGATCGCCGCGCAGAATAGTGCGGCAATAAGGGTAAGCACCTAGATCAGGTGAGAATAGTTGTAATTTTCGTGCCGATAGCCTGGAAGAAGGTACCAATATCGGTAGCCAGTCCCTTTGCAGCCACGGTGATCCCCAATGCGACCAGCCCCACAATCAACCCGTACTCAATTGCAGTAGCACCCCGTTCGTCCCTGATGAAGCCCGCCAAAGCCTTTTTCATGATGTCACTCCGTATAGGTTTAGTTACCCAACGTCCGCTTACCCCTCCGACACCGCCGGGCTCTTTTGGCCTGGCTAGTATCGAGCAGTAACGCTGGTGAGAGAATTTATAGTTCAAAGCCATGTATCAACCATACCCCCCCTTCGGGTTATATTTGTTTCAGCTTAATGGCTGACGGCCGTTTGAAAACAGTGCGTTTTTAAAGAGCAAAACCACTAATTGCGCCGGATGCCACACCCATCCGGATGAAGCCATCCGGCGCAGCGGTGTAAAAGGATGCGCAGCCGCGGGGTAAGGACGACTGCGCACCATAAAGGCGAAATCAATAGAGAATTAAATAAAACTTTTATCAGTGTGAAGTCAGACCACCGAGCAGATTCGGCAATCCGGGCAGCGCGCCGCTGGCATTTCCGCCAGCGCCCGCTGCCGTATTGCGCAAGCCACCGAGCAATCCGGTAACGGGCGCGAGAAGGCCGGTCACTGGCGCGAGAGCGCCCGCAGCGGCGCCGCTGCCACCCGAACCACCCGCGCCGCCGGCCACCGCGCCGACGACCGGCAGGTTGCCGAGCAGGCCGCCGAGCGGATTGCTGCCGCCACTGCCACCGGCGGCACCGCCGAGGCCCGGCAGGTTGAGCAGGCCGCCGAGCGGGCTGGCGGCGCTGCCTGAGCCGGGACCGTTCACGACCCCGCCGACCGCGGCAACGGTCTTGCCGGCCTCGGTCACGACGCCGCCGAGGCTGGACACGATCGGGGCGTGCGTATTGGTGATCAGGCTGCCGCCGCTGGCCACCGAGTTGCCGAGCGTGGCCAGCAGGTTGCCGAGCGGGCCGCCCAGGCCGGTGGCGCCGCCGGCCATCTGCGTGGCGTCGGTGAGCTGCGTGGTCAGCGGCACGATGGCCTTGCTCACGCTGCCCGTCACCTGCGCCACCGGGCCGGTCGACAGTGCCTGGCCGAGCGTGCCGCCGGCCATCGTCACCACGCCGCCGACCTGGTTGACCAGCCCGCCCACCGGCGTGGTCACGGCGCCCAGCGGCGCGAGCGGGCCGGTGCCGAGGCTGCTGACGAGATCGCCCGCGCTCGATACCGTGACGCCCGCCTTCTGCACCACGTTGCCGGTGCTGGCCACCGTCACGCCGAGCGGGTCGGCCACCGCGCCCATCTTGCCGAGTCCGTCGCGCACGCCCGCGCCGAGCGCGCCGACCGTGTCGCCGGCATTCACCACCACGCCGCCGAGGCTGTTGCGCGTGGCTTCCGGCACCAGCGGCAGCGGCGTGTTCTGGATCTGCTTGCCGATGTCGCTCACGGCATTGCCCGCGGCGATCACCGTGTTGCCCACGCCTTCCGTGACCTTCGCCGTGGGCGTCGTGTCAGCGCTGGTGGGCGTGGTGGGCGTGGTCGGCGTCGAGGGCGCGGTCGGCGTGGCGGGGCTGGCGCCGCTGCCGGACCCGCCGGAGGAGCAGCCGGCCAGCAGCATGAGTGCGGCAGCACAGGCGAGGGTCACGGCCGACATCGGGGCGGATTGCGCTTTCATGGGATCTCCTGGTCTTCCTCGCGGAAGGTTGTGCTAGCGGTTGTTCTGCGAACGGCTTTCGTGGTTGGCTCGGGGACCGGGCCCGCGACGCTGGCGTTGCGCCGTGCGCGGTGCTTGTCGGATGTCATTACCGCAAGCTGCGTGCCATCCGTCCGGCGCGCGCCGGACACGCGCCGCCGGGCAGCCGCGCGGCGCGCCGCAAACCGTTGCCGCACGCGGTCCGACGCGCCGCCGCCGGGCCGCGTGGCGCGCGCCGGGGCACGGTGCTTCGCTGCCGCCGGCGTGTTACGTGCTACGTAACGTGTTCCCTCGCGACGTTCCGCGCGCCGGCTTTCCTTCGTTCTCGCGGCGGGGGTCCGCAGGCCGGCGTTGTTCCGTGCGCGGGCCGCCGCGTTACGTAACGCGTAACGCGGAAAGACCCCGCGCGGGGCCCATGTCTGGTCCTTTTCCGGCCATGTCTCATCCTCCCGAAACCCATGCGTAGCAAGGGCTGGAGAGATTTCGGCAGGTGCCGCGCGCGCATGCCGGCCCGCTCTGGCACACCCTTTGCGCAAAGGAGTGCAACACGACGCGCCAATGCGCACCGTGATTTAAACGACGGGAAAAAAGGAAAAGGTCATGCGTACTCAACAGATCATCGTCACCACCCTGCTCGGCACCCTTCTGGCACTCGGCGGCTGCGCCAGCGGCGGCGGCACGACGTCGATGGACACCGGCAGCGGCGCAGGCACCGGCGCGGGCACTGGCGCAGGTACCGGCGCAGGTACGGGCACGGGCGGCGGCAGCAACGGCGGAAACAACGCCGGCAATAACGGGGGCAGCAACGGGGGCGACAGCGGCGGCAGCAATGGTGGCAATAACGGTGGCAACAACGGCGGCGGCACCACGCCGGCCGCGCTGACGCCGACCAGCCAGATCGTCAACCAGGCCGGCAACGTGGTGACTACCACCGGCAACGTGGTGAGCGACCTCGGCACGCAGATCAAGAACACCAACCTGCCCATCCTCTCCACCGAATCGAAGAATGGCCTGGGCGGCGTGATCGGCTCGCTCGGCGCGGCGGTGAGCACGCTGGGCACCGGCGTGCAGGACGGGCTGGGCAACATGCCCAATGCCGCCAACCCGCTCGGCACCACGGTGGCCAGCACCGGCGGCGTGGTGAGCCAGGTGGGCAACGCCGTGACCAACGCGGGCGCGCTGGTCAGCGGCCTGGGCAGCGGCCCGCTGGCGCCGCTGGGCGCGGTGACGACGCCGGTCGGCTCGCTGGTGTCGCAGCTCGGCACCGCCGTCAACGGCGTGGGCGGCAAGCTCGGCCAGGCGCTGTCGACGGGCCCGGTCGAACAAGTCACCGGCGGCGTCAGCAAGCTGATCGTACCGCTGACCTCGCAGCTCACCAGCGCCACGCAGACGCTTGGCGCGGCCACCGGCCTCGGCGCGCCGGTAAACAACCTGCTGACGACGCTGGGCGGCGGCATCGCGCAGATCGGCAACACGGTCAAGCAGACCGACACGCCGGTGGTGTCCGGCGTCGGCGGCATCGTGGCCGGCGCGGGCACCACGGTGGCGGCCCTCGGCGGCGCGGTCTACAACCCCAGCGGCAGCGCGGGCGGCAATCCGCTGGCACCGATCACCGGCCTGCTGGGCGGACTCACGGGCGGCCTTGGCGGCGGCAGCGGCACGAGCAACCCGCTCGCGCCGGTCACGGGCCTCGTTGGCGGCCTTACCGGCGGTCTCGGCGGACTCGGTGGTGGTGCCGGCGGCGCCGCGAACAACCCGCTCGCGCCCGTCACCAGCCTGGTCAGCGGTCTCACCAGTGGTCTTACGGGTGGCCTCGGCAATCTCGGCGGCGCGGCCGGCGGCGGCGCGGGCAATCCGCTCGCGCCCGTCACGGGCCTGGTCAGCGGCCTGGTGGGCGCGGTCTCCGGCGTAGCTGGCAACGCAGGCAGCGCGGCTGGCGCCGGCGGCAATCCGCTGGCCCCGGTAACGGGCCTCGTCGCGGGACTGACCGGCGGCAACGGCGCGAGCAGCGGCGGCACCAGCGGTGCCGGCAGCGCGGGCGGCAGCAAGCCGCTCGCGCCGGTGACGGGCCTGGTGGGCGGATTGCTCGGCGGCCTCGGCAACCTCGGCGGCAAGCGCTGATCCCGCGCTCCGCCACGCAGCAGCGCATGCCGTGCCTTGACAGGCAACGGCATGCGAAATACAAGAGTGGGCGCGGCGCGAGCCGCCCGACACAACAGAACGCGATGGCCATGCGGTACCGCCGGGGATAGCGGCCCCCCGGCGCGATTGGCACGGCGCGTGACAGCCGCAAGCAGGTTTAACGGAAAATCCAGGGGTAAGACCATGACGCACACACGCCTGCGCGCCGCCGCCTTGGCACTCGGCCTCGCCGCCTGCCACGGCGCCGGCGCCGAGCCGCGCAGCCCGGTCCAGGGCGATCCCACGCAGACCCTGCCGAGCATCGCGCCGGCGCGTCCGCCCGAGAGCAAGGTCACGGTCCAGGTGGAGCGGCCCGATTCGGCGCTGCAGAACCTGCTGTCGAGCAAGCTCACGCCGCAGCGCTTCCAGATCGAAGGCGTGAAGGCGATCCCGTTCGCGGAGATCGCGGCGAAGTTCTCGCCGCTGGCGGGCAAGGAGATCACGGTGGCGCAGTTGCTGGAAACGGCCAAGGAAGTCACCGACATGTACCAGCAGCGCGGCTATCCGCTGTCCTTCGCCTTCGTGCCGGCGCAGAGCTTCGAGAACGGCAACGTGATCGTCACCGTGGTGGAGGGGCACGTCGCCACGGTCACGGTGCGCGGCGAGGCGGGCCCGGTCGAAGCCCGCCTGCGCGCCATCGCCGACAAGCTCAAGGAGGACACGCCGCTGCGCCGCGAGACCTTCGAGCACTACGTCAACGTGCTGGCGCTGCAGCCGGGCGTGCAGGTGGCCGCCACCGTGCAGCCGCCGCAGACCACCGACGGCGCCTGCGAGATGGTGCTCGACGTCAAGCGCAAGCCCTTCACGTTCGGCACCGCGCTCGATTACCGCTCGCCCGGCATCCGCGGCGTCGTCACCGCCACCACCAACGGCCTCACGCCGCTGGGCGAGCAGCTGTCGGTGTCGGCGCTGGTGCCGAAGGGGCCGGACCACGAGGAATACTACGTGGCCAGCTACGGCCAGCCGATCGGCACCGAAGGCATGATCGCGCGGCTGAGCGCGTCGCACTACCGCGGCGTGCCCGAGAACGGCACGCTGGAGCAGCTCGGCTTCAACTCGCGCTACGTGAACGACACCAAGCGCCTGGGCGGCACGCTGAGCTATCCGGTCATCCTCAACAACGCGCATTCGCTCACGGCCACCGGCGGCGTCTATGCCAACGACCAGTTCGAGCGCTATACGCAGGCCGGCACCGACCGCCAGATCGCGCTGACCACGCACGTGCGCGTGCTCAGCGCGGAGCTGTCCTACGTGCAGCGGCAGGAGGGTCAGACGCGCAGCGCCACGCTCGGCGTCTACAAGGGCATCGACGCGCTCGGCGCGCTGCGCGAGAACAACGTCAACGACCTGAGCTTCCTGCGCACGCGGCTGATCGCGTCGCAGGCGACCGACCTGCCGCTGGGCTTCGGCGTGGCGGTGTCGGCCGCCGGGCAGTACAGCGCGCAGCGCCTGGCCTCGAGCGAGCAGATCAGCTTCGGCGGGCGCTTCTTCGGCCTCGGCTACCCGCCCGGCGAAGTGGCGGGCGACAAGGGCTGGGGCGCGTCGGCGGAGATCAACCGGCTGTTCACGCCGGGGCTGACCTACCTGAAGACGATCCAGCCCTATGTGTGGTTCGACATGGCGCGCGTGTATTCGAACAGCGTGTCGCTGGTGCACCGCACGCTGTCCTCGGTGGCCATCGGCCTGCGCTTTTCCGACCGGCGCTACTACTCGCTGGACCTGTCGGTCGCCCAGCCGGTCGGCGACAAGCCGGTCAATGCCGCGCGGCGCTCGCCGCGCCTGAACGCGACCTACTCCTACCAGTTCGAGTGATGGCGCGGACAACGCCGTTTCGACGGCGGTTTGCGCAGATCCTCCTGAACCGGCGGCAGCGCCGCGGCTGACGGCCACGGCGCTGCCGCCGTCTTCCCGCAAGGCGGGAAAACACGCGGACCCGGCGAATGCCCGGGCACTGGCGTGTCCCCGTCGCCGCGCCGCCCGCCTCCCCGCTCCATCCCGGCTTCCCCATCCGTCCCGACCTGTTTTTCCGCTCCCCGGCTGCCGGCGTCCCCGTGCATCCCGTCCAGACACGGCGAAAAAATCACTTTTGTTCCACGCATGTAACGTTTTGTGTACACGTCGTTCACCTGTATGTCTTGACGGACATATAAGAGTCAAATGATAATCTGTCTCATTCTCAATATTATTTAAGAAAACAGGGGTAATCGTGCAGACTGTTGTTGCCGCCGGGAAGAACAAAAGACACCAGATTCCGCGCCTGTCGGGCGCCGTGGGCATGGCCGTGGCCGCCGCGCCCGTCGCCGCGCAGACGGCCGGCAGCGTGGAGCTGCCGCACGTGACGGTGGTGGGCACCGCCGACAGCGGCTTCAAGGCGGACACGGCCTCCTCGATCAAGACGCCGGCGGCGCTGCTCGATACGCCCAAGTCGATCACCGTGATTCCGCAGGAAGTGATCCAGAGCACCGCCTCGACCAGCCTCAGCGAAGTGCTGCGCACGGTCCCCGGCATCGCCTTCGGTGCCGGCGAGGGCGGCAACCCGGTCGGCGACCGCCCGTTCATCCGCGGCTACGACGCGCAGGCCAGCACCTTCCTCGACGGCTTCCGCGACATCGGCTCGCAGAGCCGCGAATTGTTCAACGTGGAGTCGGTGGAAGTCACCAAGGGCCCGGCCGGCGCCTACGATGGCCGCGGCTCGGCCGGCGGCAGCATCAACATCGTCAGCAAGGCGCCCAAGCTGGGCAACTTCGCCGAAGGCAACGTCAGCCTCGGCAATGCCGACTACAAGCGCGGCACCGCCGACGGCAACTGGCAGTTCGCCGACCACGCCGCGTTCCGCCTGAACGCGATGTACCACGATGCCGACGTGCCCGGCCGCGACGCCACGCACGCCAACCGCTGGGGCTTCGCGCCGTCGCTGGCGTTCGGCCTGGGTACCGACACGCGCCTGACGCTGTCGTACTACCACATGCAGTCCGACGACATCCCGGACACCGGCATCCCCTACGACAACCCGGCCTTCAACCGCCGCACCGACGGCCGCCAGCGCACGCGCGCGGCCGGCGACGGCTCGCCGCTGAACGTGCCGCGCAACACGTTCTACGGCCTGCTCGACCGCGATTTCCGCAAGGACAAGGCCGACATGGGCACGGTGCGCTTCGAGCACGATTTCAGCCCGGCGCTCAAGTTCCGCAACCAGACGCGCTTCGCCCGCACCACGCAGGACTACATCTGGACCCAGCCCGACGACAGCCAGGGCAACATCTACTACGACATGGTCTGGCGCCGCACCAACACGCGCATCGCCACCGCGCGGACCATCGCCAACCAGACCGACCTGTCCGGCGAATTCGCCACCGGCACGGTCAAGCACAAGTACGCGTTCGGCGTGGAGTTCGCGCAGGAAAAGAGCGAGAACGACAGCTACACCGTGGCCACCGGCAACAACCGCTGCCCCGCCGGCCCGGGCGCCGCCGGCGGCTACAACTGCACCACGCTGTTCAACCCGAACCCCAACGACCCCTGGACCGGCGCGATCACGCGCAACAACAACCCGAGCAACTCCAAGACCAACACCACCTCGGTCTACGCCTTCGACTCGATCGAGCTGACCAAGCAATGGCTGTTCAACGGCGGCGTGCGCTTCGACCACTACAGCGCGGACTTCCAGGCCGCGCGCGCGGCCGACGGCAGCCGCGCCGAGTACTCGCGCGACGACAACCTGTTCAACTACCAGCTCGGCCTGGTGTTCAAGCCGGTGGAGAACGGCAGCGTCTATTTCTCGTACGGCACCTCGTCCACGCCGGCCGGCTCGTTCCTGTCGCAGGGCAGCGACGGCAGCGCGCTGGCCCCGGACCGCGCCGGCAACCGCGGCGACCAGCTCGCGCCGGAAAAGAACCGCGCGTTCGAGCTCGGCACCAAGTGGGACGTGCTGAACAAGCGCCTGCAACTGACCGCCGCCATCTTCCGCGTGGAAACCACCAATGCCCGCATCGTCCAGCAGGACGGCACCGCGATCATGGCCGGCAACAAGCGCGTGGACGGCGTGGAACTGGGCTTCGCCGGCAACGTCACCGACAAGTGGGCGGTGTTCGGCGGCTATACCCACCTGAAGAGCGAGCTGCGCAAGAACGGCGGCTCGGGCGCCGCCTTCGGCAGCACCGACGGCCAGTCCTTCCCCAACACCCCGGCGGACAGCTTCAGCGCGTGGACGACCTACCAGGCCCTGCCCAACTTCACGGTGGGCGGCGGCGCGTACTACGTGTCGAAGATCTGGGGCAACGAGGCGACCAACAAGTGGGTGCCGTCGTACTGGCGCTTCGACGCGATGGCGGCGTACCGCCTCAACAAGAACGTCGGCCTGCAACTGAACCTGCTGAACCTGACCAACAAGGTCTACTACAACCAGGCCTATGCCAGCCACTACGCATCGATCGCGCCGGGCCGCGCGGCCATCGTGAGCCTCAACCTGCGCTACTGAGCGCGCGCGGCGCGGGCTGCCCGCCGGCGGACCCGCGGCAAACCAACGCGGCACACCTTGTCCACGGGCGCGGTGTGCCGTTTTTCCTTCTTTCCTCGCATGGACACACTGCCTTTTCGCATCGCCTCACCGGGCGAACTGGACCAGCTCGGCGCGGCCGGGCTGGCCGGCAAGCTGCGCGAGCCCGCGCACCTCGCGCTGCCCTGGCTGGGCGGCGCGGCCGTGCGGGGCGACCTCGACGCGCAGATGATCCTCGGCCAGTGGTTCCTGGCCGGCCACGGCGTGGCGCGCGACGAGGCCCGCGCCTTCGCCTGGTTCAAGCATGCCGCCCACGCCGGGCACGCCGGCGCCGCCAACATGGCGGGGCGCTGCTACGAGAACGGCTGGGGCACCGCGCGCGACGACCGCGCCGCGGCGCAGTGGTACACGCTGGCCGCGCAGCGCGGCTCGGACTGGGGCATGTACAACCTGGCCACGGCGCTGGTGCTTGGCCGCGGCATCGCCGCCAGCCGCGCCGACGCGCTGGCGTGGTACCGGCGCGCCGCCGACATGGGGCATGCCAAGTCGCTCAACATCGTGGGTGGCTTCTATGAAGACGGCTGGGAGGTGGAGCGCGACACCGCGGCGGCGATGGACTACTACCGCCGCTCGGCCGAGGCCGGCGACTTCCGCGGCCAGTTCAACTACGCGCGCGCGCTGGCGCTGTGCGGCCAGGACAGCGAGGCGATCCGCTGGGTGCGCCAGGTGCCGCGGACCGCCAACGCGCCCTTCGTCGAGAAAATGCTCGACTTCCTGCGCGACGCGCCCGACGCCGCGCTCAACCGGCTGTTCCGCCATGCGGACGCCGCCGCGCGGCAGTTCAGGTCACCCGAAAGCCGATCTTCAGCGTGACCTGGTAGTGCGCCACCTCGCCATCCTCGATGTGGCCGCGCGTCTCCACCACTTCGAACCAGTCGATGTGCTTGATGGTCTCGCCGGCCTTCGCGATGGCGCTGCGGATGGCCGCGTCGCAGCCATCCGGCGAGGAGCCCACGATCTCGACCAGCTTGTAGGTGTGGTTTGACATGTCTGCCTCCTTGGCGCGGCGCGTCGGGCCCGCCTGTTCATCATAGGCAGCCCCGCCGGCAAAGCCCAAGCGCGGCAACGCGGCAGGCACCGCATCGCGCGGGCGCGGCGCGATGGCCCGCGCATGCGGACGGACTGCATCGCGCGACACCCGGCCGGGAGGCGCCGGCGGCATATGCCGCATGCGGCTGCCACTTTGCCGCCCGGTGTTGCCCGGTGTTGCCGAACCGGCGAAACGGCCGCTGGCGGCGGCGAAAGTGTTTGTCCTTTCCGCCACATACGTTCTACCTTACGAGTGTGCGCCCTGCCTTTTCGGAGACCGCAATGGCAATACGCTCTACCGCATCACACAGCACCGCGCAGTTAAGACGCCTGGTCGGACAATTGCAGGCGGAACTCGATTCGCTCGATCACCTGGCCATCTTCGACGCCGAAACGCAGACCGCGCTGGGCCAGGCGCGCGAGCGCCTCACCCAGGGCATCGAAGCCATCGAGGATGCCATCCTGAGCCTGCGCACGCTGCAGCAGGTGCGCCCGTCCGGCGTGCGGGCCCGCAAGACGCCGCGCGTCGCCTGACGCCGCGCGTCGCCTGACGCCGCGCGTCGCCTGACGCGGCGCGCGGCAACTGCTGCGAAATCTCAGAACTCCTGCACGGTCGGGCGCAGCACGATCTCGTTGATGTCCACGTCCGCCGGCTGCTCGATCGCGTAGGCGATCGCGCGCGCCACGGAGTCCGCGGGAATCGCCTGCTGGTAGAACTCGTTCACGGTCTGCGCGCTTTGCGCATGGCTGCTGCCGAGCTTGAGCTCCGAGTCCACCGCGCCCGGCGAGATCACCGTGGTGCGGATGGCGCCGCCCACTTCATGGCGCAGGCCCTCGGAAATCGCGCGCACCGCGAACTTGGTGCCGCTGTACACGGTGCCGCCCGGGCTGAACACCTTCACGCCGGCCACCGAGGCGATGTTGATGAAATGCCCCGCGCCCTGCTTCTGGAACACCGGCAGCGCCGCGGCAATGCCGTACAGCACGCCCTTGACGTTGATGTCGATCATGCGCTCCCACTCGTCGACCTTGCCTTCGCTCAGCGGCGCGATCGCCATCAGGCCGGCGTTGTTGACCATCACGTCGACGCGGCCGAAGCTGGCCACGGCCTTTTGCACCACCGCCTCCACGTCGGCGCGGCGGCTGACGTCGGCCACCACGGTCTCGGCGCGGCCGCCCCCGGCGCGGATCTGCGCCGCCAGCGCTTCGAGGCGGTCGCCGCGGCGCGCGGCCAGCACCAGGAGCGCACCGGCCGCGGCCAGGTGATGCGCGGTAGCCTCGCCCAGCCCGCTGCTGGCGCCCGTGATGACGACGACCTTGCCTTCGATACCTTTGCTCATTTCCTGCTCCGTTGGATGCGGGCTCCCCGGCCCGCCACGAAGCCATTATGTCGGCCGCGACCATCCATAAAAATGGAAATATTCTGATTTCAGTATTCCGGGATATGGAATACCCGGCACACCCGTCGATACGGATCAGGACTCGGCCGCCGCCATGTTGCCGAAGTAGGCGACCAGCGCGTCGAACACCAGCCGGATGCGCATCGGCACCGGGCTGCGCCGCGAGCGGTAGATGTACAGACCCCACGGCGCCGGCGCGTGGCGCTCCAGCACGCTGACCAGCCGGCCCGAGCGCAGGTGCGGCTGCGCGAGGTAGTCCGGCAGTTGCCCGTAGGCCAGGCCGGCGAGGATCGCCTCCATCTCGGTCTCGGGGTCGTCGGTCAGGAAGGCCGGCGAGCGCGGCGTGAACTGCTCGCCCTGGGCGAAGTACCAGGGCCACGCGCGCCCGGTGCTGCGGTCGATCAGGCCGGTGGCGGGCAGCGCCGCGAGGTCGGCCAGGCTGGCCGGCTTGCCCACGCGCGCCACCAGCTCGGGCGTGCCCACCACGTGGAAGGCCACCCGCGCGGTCATGCGCGCCACCAGGCGCTGGTCGCGGAACATGCCCAGGCGCAGGCCGATGTCGATCTCGTCGTCGACCACGTCCGCCAGCTGGTCGGACAGGCGGATGTCGAGCGTGATGCCGGGATGGGCCAGCGCCAGCGGCCGCAGCGCGGCCAGCAGGTGCTGGCGGCCCAGCGTGCTGGGCGCGGTGATGCGCACCACGCCCTTGAGCTCGCTGTCGGAGCGGCTGGCCGGATGCGCGAACAGGCTGTCCACGTCGAGCAGCGCCGCGCGGGCGCGCTCGGCCAGCCGCTCGCCCGCCGCGGTGATGCGGATCTGGCGCGTGTTGCGGTGGAACAGCGGCTCGCCGACCGCCTCCTCGAGGTCCTGGATGGCGCGCGTCACGGTCTGCGGCGACGTGCCGAGCCGCGCCGCAGCTGCCTTGAACGAGGCCGACTCCGCCGCCGCGCAGAAGATCCTCAGCATTTCCAGCCGGTTGAGCATGGGTGTGGGCGCCTTGTCCTTGTATGTGCGCGTGCGCGCGGCGATGGCGCGCGCGCGACACGAAACGGCGATTATAAAAGCGGGCCGGGCAGGCCGCACTCTGGCAGAATGCGCGACGCCCGCGGCCCGGGCCGGCCCGGCAGGTCCGATGCCCGGGTGCCGCGCGGCCTGCCATCGCGCCCGCGCGGCCGCCTTGCGCGGGCTGCCCCGTATTTCCACACGCAGAATGAAGACAGCATCAGCATCACCGGCAACGAAAAAGGCCGCGGCAATCGCACTGACGGCCCTGTTCCTCGCCACGGCGGCGGCACTAGCACCGCCCGCCACGGCCAAGTCCCGCGGCATCAACCCGCAGAGCGCGCCGCCCGCAGCAGGCACGGCCGCTTTCTCGCAATGCCCGCAGTTCTTCGCGCAGCAGGCCGCGCCGAGGCTGCGGGACGACCCGCTGGCCAGGACGCGCGCGCTTTGCTACGACGCCTTCGCGGTGCTCCACTCGGGCCGCAGCAAGACCCCGCTGTACGTGGCCGAGCGCCTGTCGCGCAGCCAGCTGGCCGACGCCCGCGACGAGCCGCGCACCGACCGCTTCTTCGCCGACGCGCGCCTGCCGCGCGCCGAGCGCGCCGAGCTCGACGACTACAAGGGCAGCGGCTATGACCGCGGCCACCTCTCGCCGGCGGCCAACCAGCCGACCGCGCAGGCGATGGCGCAGAGCTTCTCGCTCGCCAACATGGTCCCGCAGGCGCCGCAGAACAACCGCCGCGCGTGGGCCTCGATCGAGAAGGCCACGCGCAGGTACGCGCTGCGCGCCGGCGGCGACGTCTACGTGATCTCCGGCCCGGTCTTCGAGGGCCGGGTGCAGACCATCGGCAGCGACAACGTCTGGGTGCCGAAATACCTCTACAAGCTGGTCTACGACCCGGCGGCCAACCGCGCCTGGGCGCACTGGATCGAGAACACCGACGAGGCGCGCCCGGGCAAGCCGATTTCCTACGGCGAACTGGTGCGCCGCACCGGCATCGAATTCCTGCCGGGCGCGCACCTGGCGGACTGAAGACTGAAGGCGCGCCGCACCCGAAAAGCGCGGAAGTGGCACACTTGCGGTTTGCCGCGCGCGGCGGCCCGCGGCGCCCGTGTCACGGCGGCGCCGCATCGCCGCGCTAGCCTGGCCGCTGTGTTTTCGTCTCGCCAGTTTTTGTCTCACTAACGATGGAGCAAGCCCCAATGCCGAACAATAGCCAATGGATCCGCGTCGAAACCGAAGGCGGCGCCTTCGATGCCTACCTGGCGCTGCCGCCGGCCGGCAAGACCGCCGGCGCCCCCGGGATCGTGCTGGTGCAGGAGATCTTCGGTGTCAATGAACATATCCGCGCCGTGGCGGACCAGTACGCGGCCGACGGCTACGTGGTGCTGGCCCCCGACGTGTTCTGGCGCGACGCGCCGCGCGTGGAGCTGGGCTATGCCGGCGACGACATGAAGCGCGCGCTGGAGCTGCGCCAGAAGGTCGACGTCGAACTGGCGCTCAAGGACATCGCCGCCACCGCCGAAGCCCTGCGCGCGCAGATCGGCGCGGGCGGCAAGATCGCCGTGGTGGGCTACTGTTTCGGCGGCCTGCTGGCCTACCTGAGCGCAGCGCGCGGGCTGGTCGACGCGGCCGTGCCGTACTACGGCGGCGGCATCCAGAACAACCTGCAGGAAGCGGCCAGCATCAAGGTGCCGGTGCAGTTCCACTACGGCGCGCTCGACGCGCATATCCCGGCCGAAGCCGTCGCCAGCGTGCGCGCCGCCGTAGCCGGCAACCCGCGCGCGGAGATCCACGTCTACCCGCAGGCCGATCACGGCTTCAACTGCTGGGCGCGCGGCTCCTACCACCAGCCCTCCGCCGTGCTCGCGCATGGCCGCACGCTGACCTTCCTGGCCGGCGTGCTGTAATCCCCGCCGCGGCCTGCGGCCGCGCGCCCGCCCGCGCCACGCCGTCCCTCCGGCGCGGGCCATCCTTCCCCCAAACCTCCCCCGCCGGGGCGCCTTGCGCCGAATCCGCGCCGCCCGTATGCTGGCCGACGTTCGCCAACGCCGCCGTTCCCCGCGCCCCGTCCATGCCACCGGCGCCGGGAGATGTCCGTCGCGGCAGCGGCTCAAGACTTGCTGGACCCTGGAAAAACACAACGGAGACCACCATGCAGTCAGAGCAGCAGCGCGTCCTGCGCAACACCATCCCCGATGCCCTCGCCCGCGCGGTGCGGCGCAGTCCGGCCAAGACCGCGCTGCGCTTCGGCGAGCGCAACTGGAGCTACCGCGAGCTGGAGGCGGCCGCGGCCGCCGTGGGCGCCGCGCTGCTGCGCTGGGGCCTGCGCCCGGGCGACCGCGTGGCGGCGTTCGGCAAGAATTCCGATGCCTACGTGCTGCTGTGGCTGGGCTGCCTGCGCGCCGGGCTGGTCCACGTGCCGGTGAATTTCTCGATGACGCGCGGCGAGGTGGAGTACGTCGTCGGCCAGTCCGGCGCCAGCGCGCTGTTTGCCGACCCGTCGCTGGCGCCGCTGGTGGCGGGCCTGCCGTGCCGCGTGCTGGGCAGCCTGCACGGCGGCGGCCCGCGCGACGTGCTGGCCGCCGCCGCAGGCCCGGGCGGCGAGATCCTGGCCACGCTGGACGAGGCCATGCCGGCGCAGATCCTCTACACCTCGGGCACCACCTCGGCGCCCAAGGGCGCGGTGCTCACGCACCGCGCCTTGCTGGCCGAGTACATGAGCGCCATCGCCAACTGCGACATCCGCGCCGAGGACTATTCGCTGGCGGCGCTGCCGCTCTACCACTCGGCGCAGATGCATGTGTTCCTGATGCCGCTGCTGCTGATGGGCGGCACCTGCCTGCTGGCGCAAAGCCCCGAGCCGGGCTTCTGCCTGCGCACCGTGCGCGAGGCCGGCATCACCAGCTTCTTCGCGCCGCCCACGGTGTGGATCTCGCTGCTGCGGCATGCGGATTTCGATCCGCGCGAGCTCGGCAGCCTGACCAAGGCCTATTACGGCGCGTCGATCATGCCGCTGCCGGTGCTGCAGGAACTGCGCGAGCGGCTGCCGGCACTGCGCCTGTTCAACTGCTACGGGCAGAGCGAGATCGGGCCGCTGGCCACGGTGCTGGGGCCGGAGGAGCACCGCGAACGGCCGGCATCGGCGGGCCGGCCGGTGCTCAACGTGGAGACCCGCATCGTCGACGAGTCCATGCGGGACGCGCGCCCGGGCGAGCTGGGCGAGATCGTGCACCGCTCGCCGCAGTTGCTGACCGGGTACTGGGACAAGCCGGAACAGAGCGCGGAAGCCTTCGGCGGCGGCTGGTTCCACTCGGGCGACCTGGGCTACATGGACGAGGCCGGCTACCTGTACGTGGTCGACCGCATCAAGGACGTGATCAACTCCGGCGGCGTGCTGGTGTCGAGCCGCGAGGTCGAGGAATGCCTGTACCAGCACGAGGCGGTGGCGGAGGTGGCGGTGTTCGCGCTACCGCATCCGAAGTGGGTGGAGGCGGTGGCGGCCTGCGTGGTGCTCCGGCGCGATGCGCGCGCGCGGCAGGACGATGGCGGCGACGGCGCGCGGGAAGAAGCGCTGCTCGCCCACGCGCGCGCGGCGCTGGCGCCGTTCAAGGTGCCCAAGCGCATCGTGTTCGTCGCCGACCTGCCGCGCAACACGGCGGGCAAGCTGCTCAAGCGCCAGTTGCGCGAGGACTACGCGGGCCTGTTCGGCGCCTGAACCGCCATCCCGCCATCACGCCGTCAGTACGGCATCGCCACGCCGTTCTGCACCTTGACCCGGTCGCCGTTGCGCAGGTTGTACGGCGTCGACTGGGTCAGCGTGAGATAGCCGTTGTCGGTGGTGCGCACGCGGATGCGGTAGGCCGGCGGCGCGGTATTGGCGCGCTTCTCGACTTCGTTGCCGGCCACCGCGCCGGCCACCGCGCCGCCGATGGTGGCCACCGTGTTGCCGCGCCCGCCGCCGACCTGGTGGCCCAGCAGGCCGCCGACCACGCCGCCGATCAGCGCGCCGGCCACGCCGCCGTCCGGCGCTTGCCCCTGCACCATCTCGATCGACTCGACCTGGCCATAGCGCACGCCATAGGCGTCATAGCCGCCCGCGGCGGGCGCGGCCTGCTGGTAGCCGGCCTGCGGATACGGCTGCTGCGCATAACCCGGCTGCGGCTGCGGGTAGCCGCCCTGCTGGGGATAGCCTTGCTGCGGGTAGCCCTGCTGCACGTAGCCTTGCTGCGGCTCGCCGTCCTGCGCCCAGGCCGGCTGCGGGTAGCCGTCCTGGGGATAACCGGACTGCGGATAGGACGCCTGCGGAACCCCTTGCTGCGGATAGGCGGCGGGATAGCCGGAGGGATAACCGGCAGGATAGGCCGCGCCGGCCGGCGCGCCGCCGGCGCCGTAG
>NZ_AQPL01000317.1:0-851 GCF_000395345.1 Cupriavidus sp. WS
GGCGCGCCGCCGGCGCCGTAGCCGCCGTATCCTCCCGCGCCATATCCTCCGTAGGGCGCGGTCACGCAGCCGGCCAGGGCGCCCGCGGCGAGCAGACCCAGCGCGGCGGCACGGAGAACGGAAGAGAAGGGAAAGGACATCGGCTGGCTCCTGCGCTGAAACGCGTGTTGTGGTGCGCGCGATTCTGGGGCCGGCCGGGCGCCGCGGGTGTCACCGGGATCTGTGATTGGTAACTGCCTGTAACGCCGCGCGCGGGCCGCGGCGCAGGGGGGGGATTCCGGCGGGATTCCGGCGGCGATGCAGGCGGGGATTCAGGCGCGCTCGGCGCCGTCGTCGTTGAACGCGGTCAGGCGCGCCACGCGGAAGGTGCCGCGCAGCGATTCGAGCTCGCTCCGGTGCAGCATCGCCAGCCGGTTCAGGAAGCGCTCGCCCTTGGCCAGCAGGTGGACCTCCACGATGCGGCGGTCGTCCGCGTTGGCCTTGCGCTTGACCAGGCCAGCCGCCTCGCAGCGGTTGACCAGCGCCACCACGCCGTGCTGCTTGGCCTGCAGGCGCTCGGCCAGTTCGCCGATCGAGGCCCAGTCCTTGCCGGCGCAGCCGCGGATATGCAGCATCAGCAGATATTGCTGCACGGTCAGGCCTTCGTTGTGGGCGGCGTCCTCGGAGAACCGCAGGAAGCGGCGCAACTGGTAGCGGAAATCGGAAAGCGCCTCGAAATCCTGCTTGGCGAGCGGGGCTTTGGCGGCGGCTGGCTGACGGGTCATTGGCGGGTCAGCGGCATGGCGCTGTGGTCTGGTCCGGCGCCCATTATAGGGGCTGCCTTCCGGCCCGCCGTGCCGGGCGCCCCGGCG
>NZ_AQPL01000318.1:0-6897 GCF_000395345.1 Cupriavidus sp. WS
CCCGCCGTGCCGGGCGCCCCGGCGCGCGGCACGGCGCGGAAGCGTGCGGCGGCATGCGGCAACCCGCATTTCGACCCGGCCCCGTGCGGGTATGGCAGAATCTGTGCGTCCGCAGACACTCCCGACTGCCAACGTCATTCATTGCCACGGAACCGAAACCGATGTTCACGGAAATCGCCCTCTTCCTGCTCGATACCGTCTTCACCTTGTTCGGCATGGCGCTGTTGCTGCGCGTCTGGATGCAGTGGACCCGGCTGCCGACCCGCAACCCGGTCTCGCAAGGCGTGTTCCAGGTCACCGACTGGCTGGTGCGGCCGCTGCGCCGGATCATCCCCGGGCTGGGCGGCATCGACTGGGCCACGCTGGTCGGCGCCTGGCTGACCGCGATCGTGTTCCTGCTGCTGGTGATCCTGCTGTCCGGCGCGGACCCGTCCGCCTTGCTGCCGCTGCTGCTGCTGCTGATCGCGCTGCTCAACGTGCTCAAGTGGGGCGTCAGCATGGTGATGTGGGTCACGCTGCTGATGGCGATCCTGTCGTGGGTCAATCCGCAGTCGCCGGTCACGCCCGCCATCAACCACCTGACCGATCCGCTGCTGCGCCCGATCCGCCGCGTGGTGCCGCGCCTGGGCGGCTTCGACATTTCGCCGCTGGCGCTGTTCGTGATCGCGCAGATTCTGCTGATGGTCATCGCCCGGCTCGGCGCGGGCCTGTTCGGCGCGCGCTTCGGGCTGTAGCCGACAGCGGGGGCGGCGCCTCCGCCATCTCCGTTGCCGCGCTATTGTCCACGCTGGCGAACAGTGTTTCGATGATTGGTACTTTTTCCTGGGCGGCAGGCCGCCTACATTACGGGCAACGTGGAAGAAACCACGAAGCACCACGACAAAGCCCAGGAAGAAAGCTCCAATGAAAACAACTCTCGCACAACCCCGTACCCTCGCCACCACCCTGCTCTGCGCCATCGGCCTGTCGCTGGCCGCCGCCTCCGCGCACGCCAGCACGCCGGTCTCCGACCTGTCCCGCCTGGACGGCAGCATCGGCCGCAAGGTCGACTCCTTCACCGACGGCGCCCGCTCGGGCCCGCGCGACCCGTTCACCGATGGCGCCCGCACCGCCCCGCGCGATGCCTTCACCGACGGCGCGCGCGGCGTGAACGAGCCGCGCAGCAGCTTCAGCGACGGCGCCTGAGCGCCGCGCCACCGAATCTCCGGGACGGAGGAGACAACGGCACCACGGAAAGACCGGCCTGCCAGCCGGCTCGCGACATGCCCCCGCAGCCGCGCCAGCCCTCACGGGCCGGGCGCGGCTGTGTCGCTTAGGGCGTGGCTTTCCGGTGAATGCCGCGCTCAGGCTTCCTCGCGCTGCGGCTCGGCCAGGTCGGTCGCCATCATGGCTTCGACCGCTTCCATGAACACGCGCACCTTGCGCGGCTGCAGCCGGCGGTCGGGCAGCAGCGCGAAGACCCGCAGCGGCGGCGGCGGGCAGTCCGGCATCACCTGCACCAGCCGGCCCTGCGCCACCTCGGCTTCGCAGTAGGCGCGCGACAGCCGCGCGATGCCCAGCCCGGCCAGCGCGCCCTGCAGCCGCAGTTCCGCGTTGGAGGTCTGCATGCGCGGGCGGATCGGCACCGACACGCGCTCCTCGCCGCGCATGAATTCCCAGATGCCGTCGCCGGTGGTGGTCAGCGTGGGCAGGTTGGCAAGATCCTCCGGCTGCAGCTGCGGCGGCAGCGCGGCGGCCAGGGCCGGCGCCGCGAACAGGCCGCGCTCGACATGGTAGATGCGCCGCGCCACGGTGCCGGAGTCCGGCAGGTCGTTCTCGACCGCGACGAAGGCCACGTCGAAGCCGTCGCGGATCGGGTCGACCATGCCCTGGCTGATCTCCACCTTCACGTCGAGCGCCGGATGCGCCGCAAGTGTCCGGCAAATCACGCCGCCCAGCTGCTGGGCGCCGAACTCGTACGGCGACGCGATGCGCAGCACGCCCTGCACGCGCTCCTCGCGCGCCAGGGTTTCCTGGCGGATCTCCCGCAGCCGCGCGAACAGCGGCGCCACGTCGCGGTATACCGCGCTGCCGGCGTCGGTCAGGCGCATGCGCCGGGTGGTACGCTGGAGCAGCTTGGCGCCGATGGCGGACTCCAGCCGCGCCACCGCCGCCGAGACGCGGGACTTGGGGCAGTCGAGCTGCTCGGCCGCCGCCGTGAAGGTGCCCTGCTCCACCACGCAGCAGAAGGCTTCCCAATCGTTCCACTGGATTGTCTCGTTCACCAGGCCAGATTTCCTTTAAGCTATGTTTCCCAAACGCGCGCCATTATGCGGCACGCGCGCCGGCGGCGCCGCGCGGCACTGGCGCGCGGCGCGCATTTCCTCTACCCTTTCGGCCTTTCCGTGCATATTCGGCGTCCGGCCGAACTGATCGATGGCCAGCCCAGCCGCTCCAGACCATCCCGCCAACCCTGCCGCCGGCGCCGCGCCGGCCCAGGAGAAGCCGAGCGACAGCTATGTGCAGTCCTTCGCACGCGGGCTTTCCGTCATCCGCGCCTTCGACACGCAGCACCCGGCCCAGACCCTGAGCGAGATCGCGCAGGCCAGCGGCCTCACGCGCGCGGGCGCGCGCCGCATCCTGCTGACGCTGGTGGGGCTGGGCTACGTGCGCGCCGACGGGCGCCTGTTCCGCCTGACGCCCAAGATCCTCGACCTCGGCTTTGCCTACCTGACCTCGATGCCGTTCTGGAACCTGGCCGAGCCGATCATGGAGGCGCTTTCGCAGGAAGTGCACGAAAGCTGCTCGATCTCCGTGCTGGACGGCACCGAGATCGTCTACGTGCTGCGGGTGCCGGCGCGCAAGATCATGACCATCAACCTGTCCATCGGCAGCCGCCTGCCGGCCTATTGCTCGTCGATGGGACGGGTGCTGCTGGCCGGCCTGCCCGACGCGGAGCTGGACCACGTGCTGGGCGCCAGCGACCTGCGCGCGCGCACCGACCGCACCATCACCGACCCGGCGGCGCTCAAGGACATCGTGGCCGGCATCCGCGCGCGCGGCTGGGCGCTGAACGACCAGGAACTGGAGGAAGGGCTGGTTTCGCTGGCCGCGCCGATCCGCAACCGCGCCGGGCAGGTCATCGCCGCCATCAACATCAGCGGCCAGGCCAACCGCACCAGCGCCGACGAGATGGCCGCCAATTTCCTGCCGCCGCTGCTGGCGGCGTCCGAGAAAATCTCGAACCTGGTCAGCCTGCGCACCTGATGGTGGCGGGCCGCACCTGCCGCGCTAGCGCGCGGCGGCAGCGGGCGCGGACAGCGCCACGGTGCCGAACTCGGCCGAGCGCGTGCCCGGCAGCGGATGGTTGCCGGCGCCGAAATACGCGAAGGCCGCCGACAGCTTGACCGCGTCGGAGACGTTCTGCCCGGCGGCATGGAACAGCCGGCTGTCGAAGAACAATACGTCGCCGCGCTCCAGCACCAGCGGCCGCACGCCGCGCAGCAGCGCCTGGCTGGCCGGGTGCGACTCGACCAGGAATTCCGCCGCGTCGAGCTGGCCCGGTTCCAGCGCCACCGTGTGCGAGCCGGGAATCACGCGCAGCACGCCATTGCTGTCGTCCTCGCGGCCCAGCGCCAGCCACACCGTCACCAGTTCCGGGCGCGCGAACGACCAGTAGCGCGTGTCGCGGTGCCAGCCGGTCTGGCTGCCGAAGCGCGGGTGCTTGGTCATCACGCAGTTGTGGTGCGCCAGCGTCAGGCAGGCCGGCTCGCCCAGCAGCGTCGACACCACCCGCGCCACGGCGGGATCGGTGGCCCACTGGCGGAACGCCTCGTCGCGCCCGTAGGCCTGGCGCAGGCGCCGCACCGTGCCGCCGCCGTCCGCGTCGCGGCTGGCGGGCGCGCCCGGATACCCGAGCTCGGCTTCGTATTCCACCGGCGGCACCGCGGCGGCCAATTGCCGGCGCGCGACCTGCTCGATGCGGTCGCACACGGCGGGCGGCGCGAAGCCGCGCAGCACGATATAGCCGTCGGCATGGAAGGTACGGTTCAGCGCGTCCAGTTCAGCGGCGGCGGGAACGATGGCGGAGGCCGGGGCGGCCGCGCTGGCGGCGCCCGGAGATGCGGCGAGGGGGGAGTTCATTGCAACGGATGTGGGGGTTGGCAGGGTCCGACAGCTTCGATAATGCCAGAAGCCGCGCAATCCGGCGTGATCTGGCACAACACGGGTGCGCCGCGCGGCGCCCTGCGTGCGCAAACAGACTGTTGCCCGGTGCGCGCGCGCCGCTACAATGGCCGGGTCCCCGATCCGACCCGCAGGCTTCCAGTGACCGCTCGTCCCCGCATCGTCGCCTCGCTCTCCCAGGCGGAAGCCCAGCTCGGCCGCATCGTCCTGGGCAAGCCCCGGCAGGTCCGGCTGGCGCTGGCCTGCATGCTCGCGGGCGGGCACCTGCTGCTCGAGGACCTGCCCGGCGTGGGCAAGACCACGCTGGCGCACGCGCTGGCGCGCACGCTCGGCCTGCAGTTCCAGCGCGTGCAGTTCACCAGCGACCTGTTGCCGGCGGACCTGATCGGCGTGTCCGTCTACGTGCGCGAGAGCGCCGAGTTCCGCTTCCACCGCGGCCCGGTGTTCGCGCAGGTGGTGCTGGCCGACGAGATCAACCGCGCCACGCCCAAGACGCAGAGCGCGCTGCTGGAGGCGATGGCCGAAGGGCAGGTGACGCACGACGGCGTCACGCACGCGCTGCCGTCGCCGTTCTTCGTCATCGCCACGCAGAATCCGCTCGACCAGATCGGCACCCACGCGCTGCCTGAATCCCAGCTCGACCGCTTCACCATGCGGCTGTCGCTGGGCTACCCCGATCCCGCCTTCGAGCGCGTGCTGTACCTCGGCGGCGGCGCGCCCGCCGACACCGGCCCGGTGATGGACGCCGACCAGGTGGTGGCGCTGCAGCAGGCCGCGGCGCAGGTCTACGCGGGGCCGGCGCTGGTGGACTACACGCTGGCGCTGGTGCAGGCCACCCGCGCGCATGCCGGCTTCGCCGCCGGGCTGTCGCCGCGCGCGGGGCTGGCGCTGCTGGCCTGCGCGCGCGCGTGGGCGCTGCTCCACCAGCGCGACATGGTGCTGCCGGAAGACGTGCAGGCGGTCTTCGAGCCGGTGGCGGGACACCGCCTGCTGCCCGCCGGCGGCGCCGGCGCCGGGCAGGACACGCTCGCCCGCCTGCTGGCCGAAGTCGCCGTTCCCTGAGCGATGCCGCACAGCCGGCCGTTCCCGCCGCAAGCCGCGCCTGCGGGCGCGCCGCCGCCGCGCGGCAGGCGCTGGCCGTGGAGCGCGCCGCCGTGGCTGCAGCGCCGGCGCCCGCCGCGGCAGGGCGTGGTGACGCTGGACCGCCGGCATCTCTACATCCTGCCCAGCCGCACCGGCTTCGGCTTTGCCTTGCTGCTGGTGGCCATGCTGCTGACCTCGCTGAACTACAACATCAGCCTCGGCTTCGCCCTCACCTTCCTGCTGGGCGGCATCGGCATGGCATGCATGTGGCAGGCCTACCGCAACCTGCTCGACGTCACCGTGGCCGGCGCGGGCGCCGCGCCGGTGTTCGCCGGCGAGGCGGCGGCCTTCGGCCTGCGCGTGGCCGGCGTGGCCGGCGCGCGCGCGCCGGTGCGCATCGGCATCGAAGCCAGCCTGCCGGCGCAGGCCGGCGCGCAGCCGGCCAGCCTGAGCCTGGCGCGCGGCACCGCCGGCGTGCTGACGCTGCGGCTGCCCACGGCGCGGCGCGGCTGGCTGGCGCTGCCGCGCGTGACGCTCTCCAGCCGCTTTCCGTTCAACCTGTTCCGGGTATGGAGCCATGCCGACCTGCCGCTGGCCGCGCTGGTCTACCCGCAGCCCGAGGCCGGCGCGCCGCCGCTGCCGTTCGCCACGCAGCCGGACGAGGACGGCGCGGCATCGCTGCCGTCGGATGACGGCACCGACCAGTTGCGGCGCTACCGCAGCGGCGACCCGCTGCACCGCATCGCCTGGAAGCACAGCGCGCGCACCGGCCGCTGGCTGAGCCGCACCGGGCAATCGGGCAGCCAGCCGTCGTGCTGGCTCGAATGGCAGTCGCTGCCGCCCTCGCTCGGCAACGAGGCGCGGCTGTCGCGCCTGTGCGCGTGGGTGCTGGCCGCGGGCGACGCGGTGGAAATCGGCCTGCGGCTGCCCGGCGTGGAGATCGCGCCCGGCCGCGGCGGCGCGCATCGCCGCGCCTGCCTGGAAGCGCTCGCGCTGTGGCCGGCCCGGCCCGGGCAGGCCGCGCCGGAACACGCCGCGTGAAGGCGCGCCGCATGAAGCCCGCGCCCCGCCCGCTCGCCCATCAGGAACACGGCCTGCTGCTGGGCCAGCTGGCGCTGGTGCTGGCGCCGCAAGCGCGCAGCCTGCCGGTTGCCGTCAGCGTCCTGCTGGTGCTGCTGATGGGCTGGCGCTGGCTGCTGTGGCGCCAGCGCGCGCCGCTGCCGTCGCGCCTGACGCTCGGGCTGGTGGCCGGACTGGTGCTGCTGGTGGCCGCCGCGCTGGTGTGGCAGGCCGGCGGCAACATCGGGCGCGATCTCTCGGTGGCGCTGCTCGGCGCCTTCGTCGTGCTCAAGCTGCTGGAGTGCCGCGTGCTGGCCGATGCAACGCTGGTGACGCAGTTGTGCTTCTACCTCCTGCTGAGCCTGTATCTGTTCGACCAGCCGTTCTGGCTGGCGCTGTACAGCCTCGCCATCGCGGCCTGGCTGCTGCGCAACTGGCTGTTCCTGGGCCACCCGGAGGCGCGCGGCTACCTCGCGGTGTGGCCGCTGCTCGGGCGGCTGGCGCTGGCCGGGCTGCCGTGGGCGCTGCTGCTGTTCGTGCTGTTCCCGCGCCTGGACCGCCCGCTGTGGCGGCTGCCGCAGGCCGAGCCGG
>NZ_AQPL01000319.1:0-6551 GCF_000395345.1 Cupriavidus sp. WS
GCTGCCGCAGGCCGAGCCGGTGGCCGCCACCGGCCTGAGCGACACCATGAGCCCCGGCAGCGTGAGCGAGCTGACGCAATCGCCCGAAGTGGCGCTGCGCGCCGACGTGGAAGGCGGGCAACTGCCGCCCGGCGCCCTGTACTGGCGCGCGCTGGTGCTGTGGCAGTTCGACGGGCAGACCTGGCGCGCGGCGCCCGGGCGCCAGCGCCGCGGCCGGCCCGCGCCGGCGCTGCCGGCGGAGGCAACGACAAGCGCGGCGGCGAACGCCGCGCCCGCCGGCGCGATCGACTACAACATCACGCTCGAGCCCAACCAGCATCCGTGGCTGTTCCTGCTCGACCGGGGCCAGGCCATCTCCGCCCCGGCCGGCGTGCGGATCAATGCCGACGGCGAGTTCTTCATGCGCGACCTCATCGACCGGCGCCTGCGCTATCGCGCCCGCTCGGCGCCGGCCGCGGCGGAGCCGCTCGATGCGCAGACCCGGCTGCTGGCCTTGTCGCTGCCGCCCGGCAACCCGCGCAGCCGCGCGCTGGCCGCCGACTGGGAACAGCGCTACGCGGACCCGGCGCAGCGCGCGCAGGCCGCGCTGCGGCTTTTCGCCGCGGCGCCGTTTGCCTACACGCTGTCGCCGGCGCCGCTTGGCCAGGAGCAGGTGGATGGCTTCCTGTTCGACACCCGGCGCGGCTTCTGCGAGCACTACGCCAGCAGCTTCGTCTTCCTGATGCGCGCGGCGGGGGTGCCGGCGCGCGTGGTCACGGGCTACCAGGGCGGCGAGTACAACCCGATCGGCGGCAACTACATCGTGCGCCAGGCCGACGCCCACGCATGGGCGGAAATCTGGCTGGACGGGCGCGGCTGGGTGCGCGTCGATCCCACCAGCGCGGTGGCGCCGAGCCGCGTGGAACGCGGCCTCGACGCCGCGCTGGACGCCGGCGAGGCCGCCGCGCGCGAGCCGGGCTGGCTGCGCGAGCTGCGCTGGGGCATGGACGGCATGGTCTACACCTGGCAGCGCTGGGTGCTGCAATACGACCGCGGCCAGCAGGCCCGGCTGATGCGGCAGCTCGGCATCGGCGACAACCTGCCGCAGGCGTTGCTGGGCGGGCTGGCCGCGCTCAGCCTGCTGGGGCTGGTGCCGCTGGTGCCGCTGCTGCGCCGGCGCCGCGAGGCCGATCCGGTGCAGGCGCTGTACGCGCGCTTCTGCCGCGAGCTGGCGCGGCACGGCTGCGTGCGCGAACCCGCCGAAGGCCCGCAGGATTTCGCCGCGCGCGCCGCGCTGGCCTGGCCGGAGGGCGCCGCCGCGGTGCTCGACTTCAACCGGCGCTACATGAAGCTGCGCTACGGACCGCCGGAGCCGGCGGCGCGGGCCGCGGACCTGGCGGCGCTGCGCGAGGCCCTGCGGCGGCTGCCGCGCCGCCCGGCCGGCGGCGGTCCCGCCACCGCGCCCGGCATGCCCCGCACGCCCAGTATTCCCGACATGCCCGACATGCCGCGGTAAATGGTTTCAGGTGATATGATTACGACTGAAATCAAATAGCCGGCGCGGCATTCCGTTGCGCCGGCGTCACCTCGAGCCTTGCGCCATGTCGTTCGAAGACCGCATTGACCGTTTCTGCGCCAGCCACCCCGAGGCGCCACGCGACCTGATCCTGGCTTCGCGGCTGCTGCTGCGCACCGCGCGCCTGCTGCGCACCCATATCGACCGCGCGCTCGCGCCGTTCGAGCTGGACCTCCAGCAATACCTGGCGATCAGCATGCTCGCCACCGACGAGGCGCAGCCGACGCTGCCGTCCGAGCTCGGCCTCACGCTCGACGCCACCCGCACCCAGATGACGCGCCTGATGGACGGGCTCGAAGCGCGCGGGCTGGTGCGGCGCAACGCCTCGGCGCAGGACCGCCGCGCCACCGAGCTGGTGCTCACCGCCGCCGGCCATCGCCTGCTCGAGCGCGCGGCACCGGCGGTGCACGCGGCCTACGCCGAAGCCTGGCAGCCGCTCGGGGACAGCGGCCTGGGCACGGCCACGCGCGCCCTGAACCGGCTGCACAAGAACCTGCTCGCGCTGGAGCCATGAGAACGGCTTCCGCGTTGCGGCCACTGCGCCTGGGGCTGCGCTGGCTGCGCCTGCTCAGCCACCGCCAGCGGCAGACGCTGCTGATGCTGCTGCTTGCGCTGGCCACCTCGGTCGAGTTTCTCGAGAACATCATGTTCGTGTTCGCGTCGAGCCACATCGTGGGCGGCGTGGACGCGGACCCGCGCAGCTTCGCGCTGGTCCAGGCCGCCTACGCCGTGGGCAGCATGCTGATGATCCTCAAGCAGCAATGGCTGGCGCAGCGCTTCGGCTACCGCTACTACCTGACCGGCGCGCTGATGATCTTCATGGCGGGCACGCTGGCGGCGGCCACCAGCCATTCGCTGCCGCAGCTGGTGGGCGCGCGCTTCGTGCAGGGCGTGGGCGGCGGCGCGCTGTTTACCAGCTGCCGCATCCTCGTCAACGTGATGTTCGCCCCGGCCGACCGGCCCCGCGCGGCGCGCATCTTCATGCTGGGCATCTTCTCGGCCTCGGCGCTGGCGCCGGCGCTGGCCGCCGAGCTGATCGAGCGCGGCGTGTGGCAGGACGTGTTCTACGGCGCGCTGCCGTTCGCGGCGCTGGCAACGCTGGGCGCATGGCTGCTGCTGCCCGACGCGGAGCCGCGCGACGACGACGCCGGCCCCGCGCTCGGGCCGCTGCTGCTGTTCGGCGCGGCCGTGGTGGCCTTGCAGGCGGCGCTGACCGAGGCCCGCTTCGACATCTTCTCGCACCCGCTGCGGCTGGCGGCGATCTGCGCCGTGGGCCTGGGCCTGCTCGGGTCGTTCCTGTGGCAGCAGTGGCACCACAGCGCGCCCGTGCTGCGCGTGCGCGCGCTGGGCGATCCGGTCTACCTGACCGGGCTGGGAATGTACTTCGCCTATTACCTGATCAGCAACCTCAGCGGCTACGTGTTCCCGATCTATGCCGAGCAGGCGCTCGGCATGCCGCTGGCGCGCACCGGCTGGCTCAACAGCTTCGCCGCGCTGGTGAGCCTGGCCGGCATCGCGGTCTACCTGCGCGTGGCGCCGAAGCTGCCGCACAAGAAGCCGCTGATGGTGAGCGGGCTGCTGCTGATGGCCGGCGCGGCATGGTGGTTCTCGTCGATGCCGCCCGATGCCGGCCCGCAAGCGCTGACGCCGGGGCTGATCGGCAAGGGCCTGTTCGGCGTGCTGGTCATCATCCCGGTCGCGGGCCTGACGTTCCGCTCGCTGGCCGCGGAAGACTTCGCGCACGGCTATCGCAGCAAGAACCTGCTGCGCCAGATCGCCGCCTCGTTTGCCTCGGCGCTCGGCGCGGTGCTGCTGCAGAACCGGCAGTTCGCCGTGCATACCAGCCTGACCGGCGCGCTCGGCCAGCACACCGCGCAGACCCAGCTATGGATGGACTCGGCACAGGCAGGCTGGAGCGCGCGCGGATTCGACCCGGGCCATGCGCATCAGGCCGCGCTCGCGCAACTGGCCGGGATGGTCGACACCCAGGCCAGGCTGATCGCCTGCGAGGACCTGTACCGGCTGATCGCGGCGCTGGCGCTGGTCGCCGCGGTGTTCATGCTGGCGCAGCGCCGGCTCGACTGAGCGCAGGCTGGCGAGACACTGGAAACGGATGCCGCGGAGGTAGCGGGAGGGGCGCAACCGCTGGGCGGCGGAACGCGGGGACTGCCGGGGCCGGGCGGATCGCGCCGGCTGGAACGTGCTCGATGCGGACGACGCATCAGCCGGCCAGGCGGCCGGCAACAACGGATCTCGTGCTCAGAACAAGGCCAGCTGGCGCATGCCGAAGCCGATGGTTTCTTCCACGCGCATGCGCGCATGGGCGAGCGAGCCTTCCGCGCCGGAGTAGTTGCCGGCGGCCCAGTGGTAGACCACCGGAAGCTCGCCGCGGTCGGACAGGCGCACCTCGCCCAGCTTCTCGCCGCGCTCGTTGCGGTAGAAGTGCGAACGGTAGCCACGCTCCCAGTGCGGGGCGGCTTCCGCTTTCTTGCGGCGTCGTGGCGAGGGCGTCGATTGCGGCAGGCGCCGCGCTCTTTCGGTACCCGTGGTCGCGGACGCGCGGGTGAAATCCAACTGCATAGACTTCCTTGTATTCGAGTCTGCAGGACGAATTCGCAACAAGGGTCCGGAGACCGTCGCGGCGTGCCCTGCGTCGCAGTCGAGATAATACCTGTTACCGCGCGTTCTGACAGCCCCATATGCACCGGAATTCGGCTTCCAGCAAGGCTTGGCGGGCCGGACGTATACCTGGCGTATACGTCCGCGTATACGCCAGGTATACGGGGCATTAACGCGGACGCGTTTACCGCGCCGCGCGCATTATCGGCGGCGCGCCCGGCGCCGCATTTTCGGCAGTGCCGGGCGCGTGCCTGCGCGCTGCTCAACCGAGGTCGAGCGGGATGAAGATGCGGGCGTCGTCGCGCTGCACCAGCAGCGCCACCTGCTTGCCGGCCTTCGACACCAGCGCGCGCAACTGGTCGGCCGAGCTGATCGGCGTGCCGTTGATCGACAGGATCACGTCGCCGGGCTGGATGCCGACCTTGGCCGCGGGGCCGGCCACGTCCTCGACCACCAGGCCGCCGTCGATGCCGCTGTCGCGCTTCTCGGTCGGGCTCAGCGGACGCACCGCCAGCCCGAGCTTGCCGCCGGCGTCGTTGGCCGGGCTCTTGTCGGCCACGGCCGTATCCTTGGTCGTGCCGATCTTGACGGTCAGCGTCACCGGGTCGCCCTTGCGAATGACCTTGAGCGAGGTCTGCGTGCCGGGCGCGAGGTCGGCCACGCGCTCGGGCAGGTCGCCGGAATGGTCGATGACGTCGTTGCCGAGCTGCACGATCACGTCGCCGGGCTTCACGCCGGCCTTGGCGGCCGGGCTGTCCGGCTCCACCGAGTTGACCAGCGCGCCGCTGGGCTTGGGCAGGCCGAACGATTGCGCCAGCGCCTGGTTTACCTCCTGCACGCCGATGCCCAGGCGGCCGCGCGTGACCTTGCCGTGCGCGACCAGCTGCGTCTCCACCTTGGTGGCGACGTCGATCGGGATCGCGAACGAGAGGCCCTGGTAGCCGCCGGTCTGGCTGTAGATCTGCGAGTTGATGCCGATCACTTCGCCGCGCTGGTTGAACAGCGGGCCGCCCGAGTTGCCGGGATTGACGGCCACGTCGGTCTGGATGAAGGGCACGTAGGTGTCGTCGGGCAGCGAGCGCGACTTGGCGCTGACGATGCCGGCGGTCACGGTGTTCTCGAAGCCGTAGGGCGAACCGATGGCCAGCACCGGCTCGCCGACGCGCACGCGCGCGGGGTCGCCCAGGCGCACCGTCGGCAGGTTCTTGGCATCGATGCGGATCACCGCCACGTCCGACTGCGCGTCCACGCCGAGCACCTTGGCCTTGAATTCGCGGCGGTCGGTCAGCTTCACGGTCACTTCCTGCGCGCCGTCGACCACGTGGGCGTTGGTCAGGATCAGGCCGTCCGGACTGACGATGAAACCCGAGCCGAGGCCGCGCACCAGTTGCTGCTGGCTGCTCTGCGGACCCTGGAACTGCGGGCCGAAGCGCTTGAAGAACTGGAACAGCGGATCGTCCGGGTCCATGCCCGGCGGCACCTGCGCCGAGGTGCGCTGGGCGCGCGAGGTCACGCTGATATTGACCACGGCCGGGCCGTACTGGTCGACGATGGCGGAGAAGTCGGTCGGGGTGGCGACGGCCACCGGCTGCGACGGCGCCGTGACCGGGCTCTGCGCGGCGTATCCCGGCGTGATGACTTCTTTCTGCAGATAGGCATAGCCCCCGGCAAGCGCGGCCAAGGCGGCAATACCAATGGCGGAGCGGGCAACTGTCTGACGGATCATGGCGTCTTCCTTTACTGGTTTTACCTTGGGCGTCCGAACGATCGGGGACGCGACAGGATCCATGCTAAGGGGCGATCCTTAAATCAGACTTAAGGAAAGGAAGAGCGCGAGAATTTAACGGGAGCGGATTCGGGAATCCCGCCGCCGGGATGGTCAGGCAGCCGGTTGCAACCGGACGTCAGGGGGATATGTCGACAACATCGCGCATAGATCACGCTTCTGCGCCGAATTCAGCCGCTTCGCAGCGGCTTCGGCCTTCGAGGCTTCGGAGCGGTTCTCGAATTCCTTCCAGCCGAGCACCCGGATCGGCTTGTGCGAACGGGTATATTTTGCGCCCGTACCGGCCTGATGCTGGGCGAAGCGGCGCTCCACATCGGTCGTGATGCCGGTGTAGATCTTGTTGCCCTCGCATTCGAGCAGGTAGAGAAACCACGGGGCGCTGCTGCCGTCGGCTGGCATCCGGAATATATCGAGATGGAAACGCGGCAATTATGCAGGCTGGGGCGGCGGCTGCAAAGCCATTGTGCATTTTCCGCCGCGGCTGTCCAGCGATCGGACTCCGTAAAAGCAAAGCCCCCAAAAGCAAAACCCCCCAGTACATACGTACTGAGGGGTTTCAAGAGAGAGCCTGGCGATTACCTACTTTCACAC
>NZ_AQPL01000320.1:0-35322 GCF_000395345.1 Cupriavidus sp. WS
CCACAGGCCCCACCACGAAACCAATAACCCTCGCATCCCTGTTCGGCTCTGCCTCTGCCGGCCAGGCAGCCCGCTTTCTTTGCCTACTTTCTTTTCGGGGAAAAGAAAGTAGGTCGCTCCGGGGGAGCGAAAGCCTTTGACTTTGAAGTTGAAGTTAAGCGGTTGACTTTGACGTTAAGCAGTTGATTTTGAATTTGACTTCGAAGCACAAAAGCCACCCCCCCCCAATCCCCCAACGACAAAAAAAGCGGCAGACGCTAAAACCCCATCCACCGCTCCCCACTACCTCCAACCATCACCCCGGAATCTTCCCCTCCACACCCTCCACGTAGAACTTGATCCCATGCAGGAAGCCGTCGTCGGCGACCTGATCCTTGGCCAACTGTTCCTTGCCGGTGTTGTCCTTGAGCGGACCCTTCCAGATCGGCGCCGAGCCGTCGGCGATGCCCTTCTTGCGCTCGTCCACCAGCGCCTTGACGTCATCCGGCACCACCGCGTTGAAGGCCTTGAGGTCGATCATGCCTTCCTTGATGCCCCACCACGTGGTGCCGTTCTTCCACTGGTTGGCCAGCACGTCGCCGACCACCTTGTTGTAGTAGACGCCCCACGAGATCGCCGAGGCGGCCAGGTGGGCTTTCTCGCCGAACTTGCTCATGTCGCTGTCCCAGCCGAACGCGTACACGCCCTTTTCCTGGGCGGTCTGCACCACGGCGGCGGAGTCGGTGTTCTGCATCAGCATGTCCACGCCCTGGCCGATCAGGGTGGTGGCGGCTTCGCGTTCCTTGCCCGGGTCGAACCATTTGTTCACCCACACCACCTTGACCGTGGCCTTGGGGTTGACGCTGCGCGCGCCCAGCGTGAACGAGTCGATGTTGCGGATCACCTCGGGGATGGGCACCGACGCGACCACGCCCATCTTGCCGCTCTTGCTCATCTTGCCGGCCACCACGCCGGCGAGGTAGGCGCCTTCATAGGTGCGCACGTCGTACTGCGCCAGGTTGTCGGCGGTCTTGAAGCCGGTGGCGTGCTCGAACTTCACGTCCGGGAATTCCTTGGCGACCTTGAGCATCGACTCCATGTAGCCGAAGGTGGTGCCGAAGATCAGCTTGTTGCCCTGGGCGGCCAGGTCGCGGAACACGCGCTCGGCGTCGGCGGCCGATTCGGGCACGTTCTCGACGAACGAGGTCTTCACCTTGTCGCCGTATTTTTCTTCCACGGCCTTGCGGCCGGCGTCGTGCGCGTAGGTCCAACCGGCGTCGCCCACCGGCCCGATGTAGACGAAGGCGACCTTGAGCGGTTCGGCCTTCTGCTCGGCCACCGGGGCCGAGGCGGGTGCGGCGCTTTCGGCGGGCTTCTCGGCTTCCTTCTGGCCGCAGCCGGCGAGGGCCAGCACGGCGGTGGCGGCGAATGCCGCCAGGGTTTTCCTGCGCGTGACGATCATGGTTTCTCCTTGAAATGACCTGGCTGGTTAGTGATTGTTATGACTAAGGGTGCTAAGGGTGCTAAAGGTGCGACAGTGGCTCGACTGCGATTCCCGAACGCCGGAATCCGGCGTGGCGGCGCCCCCGCGGGCGCCGCCACCGGGCAAGAAAGCTGCGTGAAGGAGATCAGGCGGCACCGGGGCGGAACGGCTTGCCGAGCGACGCCGGCATGTTCAGGCGGATCCACGCCGGGTTGCGTGAGATCAGCGCCAGCACCACGATGGTGGCCGCGTAGGGCAGCATCGACAGGATCTGCGACGGCACCGCCACGCCGATGCCCTGCAGGTAGAACTGCAGGATGGTGACGCCGCCGAACAGCCACGCGCCGGCCAGCACGCGGCCCGGGCGCCAGGTGGCGAAGGTGGTCAGCGCCAGCGCGATCCAGCCGCGCCCGGCCACCAGGTTCTCCACCCACATCGGCGTGTACACCAGCGACAGGTAGGCGCCGGCCAGCCCGCAGCAGGCGCCGCCGAACAGCAGCGCGCCGAAGCGGATCAGGCGCACCGGATAGCCCAGCGCGTGGGCCGACTCGGGCGACTCGCCGATGGCGCGCAGCGTCAGTCCGGCGCGCGTGCGGAACAGGAACCACGCGATGGCCGCGCACAGCAGCAGGCTGAAATACACCATCCAGTGCTGCTGGAAGAAGGCCGGCCCGAAGAACGGGATGTCGGCCAGCCCGGGAACCGACCTGGCCTGCGAGGGCATGGCGAAGCCGACGAAGCGCTGGCCCATGAAGGCCGACAGCCCGGTGCCGAAGATCGACAGCGCCAGGCCGGTGGCGACCTGGTTGGTGGCCAGCACCAGCGCCAGCCACGAGAACAGCGTGGCCATGACCATGCCGGCCAGCGCGCCGGCGGCGAAGCCGATCATCGGCGACTGGGTCTGGTAGCCGGCCATGAAGCCGAACGCGGCCGCCACCAGCATCATGCCTTCGGCGCCGAGGTTGAGCACGCCGGCGCGCTCGTTGATGAGCAGGCCGAGCGCGGCCAGCAGCAGCGGCGTGCCGGCGTTGATCGCGGTGGCGATGAGGGGTGCGAATTGTTCCATGTACGTGGGTTCTCGCTCAGGCGGCCTTGGCGCGCCAGCGCAGGCGGTTGTCGATCAGCGTGTCGCTGGCCAGCAGGAAGAACAGCAGCATGCCCTGGAACACCGAGCCGATGGCCGAGGGCAGGCCCAGGCGCGACTGCGCCATCTCGCCGCCGATGTAGAACAGGGACATGACGATGCCGCCGAACACCGTGCCCACCGGATGCAGGCGGCCGACGAAGGCCACGATGATGGCGGTGAAGCCGTAGCCCGGCGAGATCGACGGCAGCAACTGGCCGATCGGCCCGGTCACTTCGAAGGCGCCCGCCAGGCCGGCGGTGCCGCCCGAGATCATCAGCGCGCTCCACAGCGAGCGGCGCGCCGAGAAGCCCGCATAGCGCGCCGCCGCCGGCGCGGTGCCGCCCACCTGCAGGCGGTAGCCGGCGAAGCTGCGGAAGATGAAGGCCGTCATGGCCACCACCAGCACCAGCATCACCGCGAAGCCGGCGTGCAGGCGCGAGCCCGCCATCAGGTTGGGCAGCAGGAACTCGGCGGAGAACACCTTGGACTGCGGGAAGTTCATGCCGTTGGGGTCCTTGAGCGGGCCGTTGACCACGTACAGCATCAGCTGCTGCGCGATGTAGGTCAGCATCAGCGACACCAGGATCTCGTTGGCGTTGAACTTGTCCTTGAGCGCGGCAGTGAGCGAGGCCCAGAACATGCCGCCGATCACGCCCGCGAGCGACGCCAGCACCAGCACCACGGTGCCGTTGACGGCGTGCCCCGGCACGTCGAAATACAGCACGGTGGCGCCGGCGAAGATGCCGCCCACGATGAGCTGGCCGTCGGCGCCGATGTTCCAGATATTGGCGCGGTAGCACACGGAGAGGCCGAGCGCGCACAGCACCAGCGGCACGGTCTTGAGCAGCACCTCGCCGATGGCGCGGCGGTCCTTGAGCGGATCGACCAGGAAGACCTTGAGCGCGGCCACCGGGTCCTTGCCGAGCAGCAGGAACAGCAGCGCGCCGAACACCAGCGTGAGCGCCAGCGCGATGAACGGCGAGGCATAGGCCATGCGGCGCGAGGGCAGGCCGCGCGGGGCCAGCGAGAGCGGCGAGCGGAGCAGGAAATCAGGCATGGAGTGCTGCCTCCCGCGGTTCCTGCTGGCCGCCCGGTCCGCCTTCCCACAAGCCGCTCATCCACAGGCCGACCTGCTCGCGCGTGGCGTCCCGGGCCGGGATCGACGGCGACAGCCGGCCCTTGGCGATCACGTGCAGGCGGTCGCAGATGGCGAACAGTTCGTCCAGTTCCTCGGACACCACCAGCAGCGCGCAGCCGGTGGCCTTGAGGGCCAGCAGCTCGTTGTGGATCTGCGCCGCGGCGCCGACGTCCACGCCCCAGGTGGGCTGGGCCACGATCAGCACCTTGGGGCCGCTCTCGATCTCGCGGCCGACGATGAATTTCTGCAGGTTGCCGCCCGACAGGCTCTTGGCCAGCGCCTGCGGCCCGCTGGCCTTGACGCGGAAGCGCGTGATCACGGCCTGCGCCAGCCCGGCCGCGGCCTTGGGCGAGATCATGCCGCGCCGCACGTAGGGCGCGGACTGGTGCGACAGCAGCGTGTTGGCGGCCAGGCTCATGCCCGGCACCGCGCCGCGGCCCAGGCGCTCCTCCGGCACGAAGGCCAGGCCGGCGCGGCGGCGCGCGCGCGCGTCGAGGCGGCCGACCGGCTTGTCGTCGAGCAGCACCGCGCCGCGCTCGGCGCGCGTGTCCTCGCCCGACAGCGCCGCCAGCAGTTCCTGCTGGCCGTTGCCGGACACGCCGGCGATGCCGACGATCTCGCCCGCGCGCAGGTCCATCGCGATGTCCGACAGCTCGGTGGCGAAGGCATGCGCGCGCGGCAGCGAGAGCGCGCGCACCGCCAGGCGGCAGGCGCCCGGCTCGGTCTGCACGCGCGCCTCGCGCGGCGGCTCGCCGCCGATCATCAGGCGCGACAGCGAGGCCGCGCTCTCCTGGCGCGGATCGCACACGCCGGTGACGCGGCCCATGCGCATCACCGTGGCGCTGTGGCAGAGCTCGCGGATCTCGTCGAGCTTGTGGCTGATGTACAGGATGCTGGTGCCTTCGGCGGCAAGCTGGCGCAGCGTGACGAACAGCGTCTGCACGGCCTGCGGCGTGAGCACCGAGGTGGGCTCGTCGAGGATCAGCAGTTGCGGCCTGGCCAGCAGCGCGCGCACGATCTCCACGCGCTGGCGCTCGCCCACCGACAGCGTGTGCACGTGGCGGTTGGGCTCGAGCGGCAGGCCGTAGCGCTGCGCGGTCTCGCGGATGCGCTCGGCCAGCTGCTTCATGCTGGCGTTGTCCTTGCCCTTGCCGCGCGGCAGGCCCAGCGCGATGTTCTCGGTGACGGTCAGCGTGTCGAACAGCGAGAAATGCTGGAACACCATCGCGATGCCCAGGTTGCGGGCATCGTGCGGATTGTGGATGGCGGCGGGTGCACCGTTGAAGTGCATCTCGCCGGCGTCGGGCTTGACCGCGCCGAAGATGATCTTCATCAGGGTGGACTTGCCGGCGCCGTTCTCGCCGAGGACGGCGTGGATCTCGCCGGGAGCCACGACGAGCGAGACGTCGTCGTTGGCGGTTACGCCGGGGTAGCGCTTGCTGATATGCGCAAGCGCCAGCCGGGGAGGGGTGCTTAGGGTCACTGAGGCGGCTCGAATTGTTATGGCAGCAACGTTGGTCGACGTTCTTCGCAGGCGGCACCTCCTGCGGCGCGACGGGCAGGATCGCCGCATCGCATCGCCGGGACCATCACGGGATGGTGATGCCGTTTATTAAGCGAGGATTATATAAGTGCGCGGGGGCCGGACAGCCTGTTCCGGGCTGTTTCGGCGGCCCCGCAACGGTTGCAGGCAGGTTGCAAGTCGCATGCCGGGGCGTGGCGCCCGCGCCGCCGCGCAGCCGGCGCGGGCGCTGGCAAGGACGGGCGGCGCAGGCGGGCGGCAAGGCGAAAAAACGCCCCGGGAGCAGGGTGCTCCCGGGGCTGTCGCGGGAAGGGCGCGTTGCCTTCTCGCCTGGGCGCGGCGCTTCAGGCGCCGTTGTTCGCCGCGATCCGGTTGAAGCGGCCTTCGCGGAAATCCGCCAGGGTCTGGTAGATCTCCTCCTGGCTGTTCATCACGAACGGCCCATATTGCACGATCGGCTCGCCCAGCGGCTTGCCCGCGATCAGCAGGAAGCGCGCATCGGTGGTCGCCGTCACCGTCACGCCGTCGGCGCCGGCGGCGTTGTCGAGCACGCCCATGCGCTGCGCTTCGAGCGCGGCCGCGTTGTCGCCGCTGCCCACCGCGATCTCGCCGCGGTAGGTGTACAGGAAGGCGTTATGGCCCGCGGGCAGCGCCTGCGAGAAGCGCTGGCCAGCCGGCAGCGACACGTCGAGGTAGAGCGGCTCCGTCACCGGGCGCGCGACCGCGCCGGCCACGCCGTGCGAGGCGCCCGCCAGCACGCGCACGGTGGCGCCGCCCGGCAGCGCCACCGTGGGCACGGCGGCGGCGGGCAGGTCGCGGTACCACGGCGCGGTCATCTTGTCGGCGGCCGGCAGGTTCAGCCAGAGCTGGAAGCCTTCCATGCGGCCGTCTTCCTGCTCGGGCATCTCCGAGTGCACCACGCCGGCGCCGGCCACCATCCACTGGGCGCCGCCGTTTTCCAGCAGGCCTTCGTTGCCGGCGCTGTCGCGGTGGCGCATGCGTCCGGCCAGCATGTAGGTGATGGTCTCGAAGCCGCGGTGCGGGTGGTCGGGGAAGCCGCCGATGTAGTCGTCGCGGCTGTCGGTGCCGAAGGCGTCCAGCATCAGGAACGGGTCGAGGCGGCGCTGCAGGTTCTGCGTCAGCACGCGGGTCAGCTTGACGCCGGCGCCGTCCGAGGTGGCGATGCCGCGCACCACGCGGTCGATCGCGCGCGATTGCTGCACGGTTTCCGTGGCGGTGGCCGGAATGGTCGGGATGGTGCGTTGTTCCATGTTCGATCTCCTGTGGGGGCGGGGGCGGCGGCAATGGCGCGCGGTCCCCGTTGGCTACCCTCCCAATTTAAGGGTTTGGCCCGAAAGCGGTAGAGGGCGGGCGGGCAACAGATTGTTCTGATAGTGATACGGTGCGGGGCTGTTCGATGCCGGTTTTTGCAACAACGCGGCAGCCCCCGGCGCTGTAGGACAAACACCGACAATGGCCCGCGGGCACGGCGGGAAATGCCGGAAGATGACAAGATGGGTGTAAATGCGTATAATAGCGCTCTCGTTGTCATCCGATGCTGCGTAATCGCGCGTGAGGCACAAACGTTGGTCATGGCCCGGCAAGCTGCCCGGCCTGCCTCTTGTGTCCTGATCGCTGCCTGCGCCGCATCGGCCGATTGATCCGGCGGCGCGTCGGAAAACCATCAACTCTGCGCTGCCACTGGCCACCCTGTTCCGCGTCCTCGCGGCGGGCTGCGCCGCTCCAGGGACCCCGGCTTCATCGTCCGGGGTTCCGTCAAATGGGTTTCCCCGCCTCGCGGCGTGGAGCCCGGCGCCCGTCCACCGGCTCATCTGCCGGTCATGGCGGGCAAGACAATCCAGTCAGGGCCGGCGGCCCCCGTTTGCACCGCCCGCGCCCGTTTTATCGTCCGCTGGTCCGGATGTGGCGCCTCGTGCCCGCATGCGGCGCGGGGAGAGGGGAATATGTCCAAGCAATCCGTGCGGGCGCTCGCCTGGGGATGTCTCGCGCTTGCCGCGCTGGCCGGACTGGCCGCGTGGATCGGCGTCGACATCATCCGGCAATACCGGGAGCGCCTGTGGTACGACGTGGCCGACCACCTGCGCCTGGTGGCGTGGTCGATGGCGCTGGCGCTGGCCACCGGCATCCCGGCCGGCATCGCCCTGAGCCGGCCCTGCATGCGCCGCTGGGCCGGCCGCCTGATGCAGGTCTTCAACGTCGGCAACACCGTGCCCTCGCTGGCGGTGCTGGCGCTGGCGCTGGCCGTGCTCGGCATCGGCGAGCGGCCCGCCATCCTGGCGCTGTGGCTGGCCTCGCTGCTGCCGATCGTGCGCAATACCTGCGAAGGCCTGCTCGGCGTGTCGCCGGCGCTGACCGAGGCCGCGCGCGGGCTCGGCATGACGGCGCGCCAGTGCCTGCTGCGCGTGGAGCTGCCCAATGCGCTGCCGGTGATCCTGGCCGGCGTGCGCATCAGCCTCGTCATCAACGTCGGCACCGTGCCGCTGTCGTTCCTGATCGGCGCCAACAGCCTGGGCGAGCTGATCTTCCCCGGCATCTACCTCAACAACCAGCCGCTGCTGCTGCTCGGCGCGGCCGCCACCGCGCTGCTGGCGCTGGCGCTCGACGGCCTGTTCGCCGCCGCCGGCCATTGCTACCTGCGTAGCCGCGGGCTGGTCCGCTGAGCGCCGCGCACCGCACCGCGCACCACAAGGAGAATCCGATGCAACCGATCAAGAACGGACTGGCGAAACTGGCCGCCGCGCTGGCGCCGGCCGCGGCGCGTCTGTTGGCGCGCACACTGGCGCGCCCCGCCGTCTCGCTGGCGGTGCTGGCCGCCTGCGCCGCGGCCGCGCTGGGCATGCCGGCGCATGCCGACACCATCCGCGTGGGCGGCAAGAACTTCACCGAGCAGCTGATCCTGTCGTCGATGACGGCGCAATACCTCAAGGCCAAGGGGCTCGACACCGAGCTGACTTCCGGCCTGGGCAGCACGCTGATGCGCCAGGCCCAGGAAAGCGCGCAGCTCGACGTGGTGTGGGACTACACCGGCACCGCGCTGATCGTCTTCAACAAGGTCGAGGAAAAGCTCGGCGCGCAGGAGAGCTACGAGCGCGTCAAGGCGCTCGACGCCGCGCGCGGGCTGGTCTGGCTCGACGCCTCCGGCATCAACAACACCTACGCGCTGGCGATGCCGCGCAAGCGCGCCGAGGCCGCCGGCGTGACCACGCTGTCCGCGTTTGCCGGGAAGATGCGCGCGGCCGGCGAGGGCAGCGCGCATCCGTTCGCGGTCGACATGGAGTTTGCCGCGCGGCCCGATGGCCTGGAGCCGCTCAAGGCGCTCTACCAGTTGCCGTTCGCGCGCCGCGACGTGATCCAGCTCGATCCGGGCCTGGTCTACACCGCGCTGAAGAACGACCAGGTCGAGCTGGGCCTGGTCTACACCACCGACGGCCGCGTCAAGGGCTTCGACCTCGTGCTGCTCGAGGACGACCTGCATTTCTTTCCCGCGTACAACGCGGCGCCGGTGGTGCGCCAGGCGACGCTGGCGCAGCACCCGGAACTGGCGGCGCTGCTCAACGCGCTCGCGGCCGCGCTCGACAACGCGGCCATGACCGCGATGAACTACCAGGTCGACATCGGCCAGCAGCCGGTCGACAAGGTGGCGCAGGATTTCCTGCGCGGCCACGGCCTGATCTGAGGGCGGCCGCATGGACCTGACGGCCTACCTGCAGCACGCCTGGCCCACGCTGCTGCGGCTGACCGGCCAGCATCTCGCGCTGGTGGGCTCGGCGGTGGGGCTGGCGATCGTCGCCGGCGTGCCGCTGGGCATCCTGTGCGCGCGCTTCCGCTTTCTCGCCACGCCGCTGCTGACGCTGGCCACCATCGTGCTGACGCTGCCGTCGATCGCGCTGTTCGGCCTGATGATCCCGGTGTTCGCGCGCTTCGGCCACGCGCTCGGCTACGTGCCGGCGGTGACGGCGGTGTTCCTGTATTCGCTGCTGCCGATCATGCGCAACACCTGCGTGGCGCTGGCCAGCGTGGACGACGGCATCCAGGAAGCCGGGCGCGGCATCGGCATGACCACCTGGCAGCGCATGCGGCTGGTGGACCTGCCGCTGGCCGTGCCGGTGATCCTCGGCGGCGTGCGCACCGCCGTGGTGATGAACATCGGCGTGGCCACCATCGCCGCCATCATCGGCGCGGGCGGCCTCGGGGTGCTGATCCTGCAGGCGATCAGCCAGAGCAACATGAGCAAGCTGGCGGTGGGCGCCGTGCTGGTCAGCGTGCTCGCCATCGTGGCCGATGCCTGCCTGCAGTGGCTGCAGCGCGCGCTGACGCCGAAAGGAATCCGCTGACATGATCGGACTCGACCAACTCACCAAGACCTTCCGCCAGAAGGACGGCGCCGAAGTGCGCGCCGTCGACGCCGTCTCGATGACGGTGCCCAGGGGCGAGATCTGCGTCTTCCTGGGGCCTTCGGGCTGCGGCAAGACCACCACGCTCAAGATGATCAACCGCCTGATCCGGCCCAGCGCCGGGCGCGTGCTGATCGACGGCGAGGACACCGCGCGCGTGGACGAGGTCACGCTGCGGCGCAAGATCGGCTACGTGATCCAGCAGATCGGCCTGTTCCCCAACATGACCATCGAGCAGAACATCATGGTGGTGCCGCGCCTGCTGGGCTGGGACAAGAAGCACTGCCGCGAGCGCGCGCGCGAGCTGATGTCGATGGTGCAGCTCGACCCCGGCAAGATGCTGTCGCGCTACCCGCGCGAGCTCTCGGGCGGGCAGCAGCAGCGCATCGGCGTGATCCGCGCGCTGGCCGCCGACGCGCCGGTGCTGCTGATGGACGAGCCGTTCGGCGCGGTCGACCCGATCAACCGCGAGAGCATCCAGAACGAGTTCCTGCTGATGCAGCGCCAGCTCGGCAAGACCGTCATCATGGTCTCGCACGACATCGACGAAGCCATCAAGCTCGGCGACCGCGTGGCGATATTCCGGCGCGGCAGGCTGGTGCAGTTCGACCATCCCGACGCGCTGCTCGCGCATCCCGCCGACGACTTCGTGCAGGCCTTCGTCGGCCACGACAACACGCTCAAGCGCCTGCTGCTGGTGCGCGCCGGCGACGCCGCCACGCTGGCGCAAAGCTGCGCGCCCGACATGCCGCTGGCGCAGGCCTTCGGCCTCATGGACGAAGCCGACGTGCGCCAGTTGCCGGTGGTGGATGCCGCCCGGCGCGCGCTCGGCTACGTCACGCGCCGCGACGCGCGCGGCGGGCAGGGCACGTGCGCCGACGCCATGCGTCCGTTCAAGGCCACCGCCGCGTTCGACGAGCACCTGCGCATCGTGCTGTCGCGCATGTACCAGCACAACACCAGCTGGCTGCCGGTGCTCGACGCCGATGGCGTGTACCTGGGCGAGGTCACGCAGGAATCGATCGCGGACTACCTGAGTTCGGGGCGCTCGCGCGGCAACGCAGCCGTAATCCGGCCGCCGCAGGCGCCGCCCGAGCGCGCGGCCGCGTGAGGCGCGCCGGCAAAGCCGGTGCAAGAGGATCAGACCAGGGCGCCGAACGAAGCCAGCGAACGGGCCCATGCAAAAGGGCCGGAATCCCCGGCCCTTCGCCATGACGGCAACGCCTGCCGCGTGCGCTTATTCGCGCCCGAGCTGCCCATCCTTCAGGCGCCACGCGCCCAGCGGATTGCCATCCTGCAGCACCGGCGGCAGCAGCTCGGCCGGCACGTTCTGGTAGCACACCGGGCGCAGGAAACGCTCGATGGCGGAAGCGCCCACCGAGGTCGAGCGCGTGTCCGACGTCGCCGGGAACGGGCCGCCGTGCACCATCGCGTAGGCCACCTCCACGCCGGTGGGATAGCCGTTGAACAGCACGCGGCCCACCTTGCGCTCGAGCACCGTCAGCAGGCTGGCGGCCTCGGCGCGGTCGCCGGCGTCGGCCTGCACGGTGGCGGTGAGCTGGCCTTCGAGGCGGCGCGCCACGGCCAGCATTTCCGCGTGGTCGCGGCAGACCACCAGCACCGAGGTCGGGCCGAACACTTCCGCCTCCATGCGGTGGTCGGCGAGGAACTGCGCCGCGGTGGTCTCGAACAGCGCCGGGCGGGCCTGGTTGGGGCCGTTGGCCGCGAGGCCGCTGCCGATGCGGCGCAGGCCTTCGATCTCGCTCAGTTGCGCCACGCCCTTTTCATAAGCCTGGCAGATGCCCGGCGTCAGCATGGTGCCCGCGGCTTTCTCCGCCAGCGCGGCGACCGTGCCCTGGCGGAACACGTCGAGCGCCGGGCTTTCCACCGCCAGCAGCAGGCCGGGGTTGGTGCAGAACTGGCCCACGCCCATCACCAGCGATTCCACCAGGTTGCGCGCGATGTCGGCGGCGCGCGCGTTGAGCGCGGCGGGCAGCAGGAACACCGGGTTGATGCTGCTCATCTCGGCATAGACCGGGATCGGCTGCGGCCGGCTGTTGGCGGCCTGCACCAGGGCCAGGCCGCCGCTGCGCGAGCCGGTGAAGCCGACCGCCTGGATCGCCGGGTGCGCCACCAGCGCGGTGCCGATGGCGAAGCCGCCGGCCAGCAGCGAGAACACGCCTTCCGGCAGGCCGGCATCGGCCACCGCCTGCTGGATCACGCGGCCGACCAGCTCGGAGGTGCCGGGGTGGGCCGGGTGCGCCTTGACCACCACCGGGCAGCCGGCCGCCAGCGCCGACGCGGTATCGCCGCCCGCCACCGAGAACGCCAGCGGGAAGTTGCTGGCGCCGAACACCGCGACCGGACCCACGGCGATCTTCTGCAGGCGCAGGTCGGGGCGCGGCGGGGTGCGCTCGGGCAGCGCGGCGTCGAGCGTGGCGGCCTGCCAGCGGCCGTCGCGCAGCACGCTTGCGAACAGGCGCAACTGGTTGGCGGTGCGGGCGCGCTCGCCTTGCAGGCGCGCCAGCGGCAGCGCGCTTTCGGCGTGGGCACGCTCGATCAGCGTGTCGCCCAGCGCTTCCAGGCCGCCGGCGATGGCTTCCAGGAACTGCGCGCGCGTCTCGGGCGAGGTGTTGCGGTAGGTGTCGAAGGCCGCTTCGGCCAGCGCGCAGGCGCGCGCGGCATCGGCCGCGTCGCCGCCGTGGAACGCTGGCGCGAGGATCTCGCCGGTGGCCGGGTTGGTGGCATGGAGGATCTCGGCGGTGCCGCGCACGGCGCTGGCGCCGATCAGCATTTCACCGGTGATGGCGGTGGTGGTCATGGGAGGGGGTTCCTTCGACTGCGGTCAAATGGGCGCCCGGGCTGCGGGCGGGGTGACGGGCCGGGCGCGGCGGTGCGCCGCGCATAATCATAAGACATCCTACAACAACATCTGCCTTGCCCACAAGCGGAAGGCCGGTAGCACGGGGCGTGCGGCCGCTGGGGCATGGGGAGACGGGGCGATAGGGCTATACGGCGATAGGACGATGGGGCGGCGGATGGTGCCGGCGGAGCGGCGGCTCAGCCGCCCTCGACCGCGGCCGACGCCTTGCGCAGCCGCTCGCGGCTGTTGGTCAGGTGCATGCGCATCGCCGCCTTGGCGCCTTCGGGGTCGCGCCGCTCGATGGCGTCGTAGATGTTCTCGTGCTCGATGTTGACGCGCTCGAGGTACTGCGCGCGCTCCTGCGCGCTCACGTGCAGGCGGCTGCGCGGAATCACCGTGGTGCCCAGGTGGCCCATGATGTCGGTGAAATAGCGGTTGCCGGTGGCGCGCGCGATGGCGAGGTGGAATTCGAAGTCCGCGCCCACCGAATCCTTGCCGTCGGTGGCGGTGCGCTTGAGCTCGTCGAGCGCGCCGCGCATGACCGCGAGCTGTTCGTCGCTGCGGCGCGTGGCGGCGAGGCTGGCGGCCTCGGCCTCCAGGCTGACGCGGAATTCCAGCATGGCCAGCACGTCCATCGCGGTGATCATGGCGGCGGGGTCGATGCGGAACGGCGAGGCGCTCTCGGCCGGGCGCGCCAGCACGAAGGTGCCGATGCCGTGGCGGGTCTCGACCAGGCCGCTGGCCTGCAGGCGCGACAGCGCTTCGCGCACCACGGTGCGGCTCACGCCCAGCGCGCTCATGATCTCCGACTCGGTGGGCAGCTTGTCGCCCGGCTTGAGCGCGCCCTGCTGGATCCGTTCGCTCAGGTTGCTCACCGCCTCTTCGGCAAGCGTGCGGCCGCGGCGCCGCAGCGGGGTGGAGGAAGCGAGCATGGGGTTTGACATGGTGAGGGCGGGGACTTGACCGGGTCGCGATGGCCTCATTATACTGCGTCGTAAGTCGTATGACGACCGATAACAGCTTTCTGGCAGGACGAGACTTGCCGCCGCGCACCGCGGCCTGCCACCGCCGCTAGCATGAGAAAGCCGGCCCCAGCCGGCGCAGCCAAGCCCGAGACAACCCGCAGCGCCGGCCGCCGCCTGGCCGTCCGGCGCGCATTGCGCCGCACCTTGCGCCGAAATCCGACATGACCCAAACGCCTGTTTCCGCTGCCCGCGACGCCTCGCCGGCAAGCGCGCCCGCCACCGGCACGCCCGTCGTCACCGCGCTGACCGTGATCCCGGTGGCCGGCCACGACAGCATGCTGATGAACCTGTCCGGCGCGCACGGCCCGTTCTTCACCCGCAACATCGTCATCCTGGCCGACAGCGCCGGCAACACCGGCGTGGGCGAGGTGCCGGGCGGGGAGGGCATCCGCCAGACGCTGGAAGAGGCGCGCGAGCTGGTGGTGGGCCAGCCGGTCGGCAACTACCAGGCGGTGCTCAACCGCGTGCGCGGCGCCTTCGCCAGCCGCGACGCCGGCGGCCGCGGCCTGCAGACCTTCGACCTGCGCATTACCATCCACGCCGTCACCGCGCTGGAGGCGGCGCTGCTCGACCTGCTCGGCAAGCACCTCGGCGTGCCGGTGGCGGCGCTGCTCGGCGAAGGGCAGCAGCGCGACGCGGTGGAGATGCTGGGCTACCTGTTCTACGTGGGCGACCGCAACCGCACCACGCTCGGCTACCGCGGCGAGCCCGATGCCGACAACGCCTGGTTCCGCCTGCGCAACGAGGCGGCGATGGACGCCGCCGGCGTGGTCCGCCTCGCCGAGGCCGCGTTCGATCGCTACGGCTTCAACGACTTCAAGCTCAAGGGCGGCGTGCTGCGCGGCGACGAGGAGATGGAGGCGATCATCGCGCTGGCCGAGCGTTTTCCCAGGGCGCGCATCACGCTCGACCCCAACGGCGCGTGGTCGCTGGCCGAAGCCGTGCGCCTGTGCCGCGACAAGCACGGCGTGCTGGCCTACGCGGAAGACCCGTGCGGCGCCGAGGACGGCTACTCGGGCCGCGAGATCATGGCCGAGTTCCGCACCGCGACCGGCCTGCCCACCGCCACCAACATGATCGCCACCGACTGGCGCCAGATGGGCCACGCGGTGCGCCTGCAGTCGGTGGACATCCCGCTGGCCGACCCGCATTTCTGGACCATGCAGGGCTCGGTGCGCGTGGCGCAGATGTGCGCGGAGTGGGGCCTCACGTGGGGCTCGCACTCGAACAACCACTTCGACATCTCGCTGGCCATGTTCACCCACGTGGCCGCCGCCGCGCCGGGGCGCGTCACCGCCATCGACACGCACTGGATCTGGCAGGACGGCGAGCGCCTGACCCGCGCGCCGTTGAAGATCGAGAACGGCAAGGTCGCCGTGCCGAAGGCGCCCGGCCTCGGCGTGGAGCTCGACATGGCGCAGGTGGCGCTCGCGCACGAGCGCTACAAGCGCATGGGCCTGGGCGCGCGCGACGATGCCGTGGCCATGCAGTTCCTGATTCCCGGCTGGAAGTTCGACAACAAGGCGCCGTGCATGGTGAGGTGAGCGCGCCTTTCCGTGGCCGGCAGCACAAGAAAACAAGCGGTATCCGATCAGAAGTCGAAAGCCCCGGACATCCGGCATGTCCGCCATGCCCGCACCACGCATCGAGAACCAAGGAGACACCATGAACCCGTTCCAACAACCGTCCGCGCGGCGCAGGCTGTGCGCGCTCGCCGGCGCCCTGGTCGCCGCAGTGGCGGCCACCGGCGGCATCAGCGCTGCCGCCGCGCAGACCTGGCCGACCAAGGCCGTCTCGGTGGTCGTGCCGTTCCCGGCCGGCGGCTCCACCGACACCATCGCGCGCATGCTGGCGCCGCCGCTCAACGAGAAGCTCGGCCAGCCCTTCGTGGTGGACAACCGCCCGGGCGCGACCGGCGCCATCGGCGCGGCGATGGTCAAGCGCGCGCCGGCCGACGGCTACACGCTGATGGTGGCGTCGATCGGCGTCTACGCCGTGAATCCCTTCCTGCAGAAGAACCTGCCCTATGATCCGGCCAAGGATTTCGACCTGCTGACGGTGGCGGTGCGCGCGCCCAACGTGCTCGTGACCAAGCCGGGCTTCCCCGCCGGCAACCTGCAGGAACTGGTGGCGTACATGAAGAAGAACCCGGGCAAGGTGTCGTTCGCCACGTCCGGCGCGGGCTCGTCCGACCACCTGACCGCCGCGCTGTTCTGGCAGAAATCCGGCACCGACGGGCTGCACGTGCCCTACAAGGGCGGCGCGCCGGCGATCTCCGACCTGCTGGCCGGGCAGGTCGATGCGTCGTTCCAGAACATCAACGCGGTGCTGCAGCACATCCGCAGCGGCAAGCTCAAGGCGCTGGCCGTGACCGGCGACAAGCGCTCGCCGGTGCTGCCCAACGTGCCTACCATGACCGAAGGCGGCGTCAAGGACGTGGACGTCTACTCGTGGCAGGCCGTGGCCGCGCCGCGCGGGCTGCCCAAGGACGTCAAGGCCAGGCTGCACGCCGCGCTGGTCAGCGCGCTGGCCGATCCGCAGATGCGCCAGAAGCTGGCCGAAAGCGGTTTCGAGGTGGTCGCCAACACGCCCGAGCAGTTCGACCAGTTCGAGAGGCAGGAACTGCAGCGCTGGAAGGCCGTGATCGAGGCCGGGAAGATCACCAGCGAATAAGCACGCACGGGCCGCGCGGCTGGCGCGGCAGCACCGATGTCATGCTCCTTGCCCCGCCATCGCGGCGGGGCTTTTTACCTGGCGGTCCCGCGGCCTGCTACGCTTGCCGGCATGCGCCGCCCCCTCATCCGCTTCTGCAAGTCGCCGCCCTGCGTGCTGGTCGAAACCCGCTGGCTGGTGCCGCGCCGTTTCGACGGCTTCACGCCCGGCCCGCTGATCCTGCTGCGGCCCGGCGCGAGCCACGCGCTGATCGAGCACGAGAAGGTGCACGTGCGCCAGTTCTGGCGCTCCTGCGGCCTGATGGGCGTGCTCTACCTGCTCAGCCCGCGCTGGCGGCTGCGCTTCGAGCTCGAAGCCTACCGCGAGCAGCTCAGGCATTGCGAGCCGCCGGCGGCGCGCCAGTTCGCGCGCATGCTGTCGCGCCATTACCACCTGAAGATTTCCGAGGAAGAAGCGTACCGGCTGCTGACGGCGCCGGCGGCGTGAGGACGCCCGCGGCGCATGCGGTCGGCCGCGGACGGCGCCGGCCGGTTTCTCCCGCGCTTGAAAACGGCGGGTTTTTGCCGATACAGGTAAATGGAAATGGCAGCCGGGATGGGTCCGGGATTGGGCCGGTATTGGGCCGGCATTGGCCCGCGGCCGCAAAAATCCGGCGTGGGCAGTGCCCTGCCTTTCGGGAGATTCCCTTGTTTCGGCGCCCCGGGTAAAATCGGCGCCGACTTGCTTGGGGCAACGACGGGAATGCATACACATTACGATAATCTGAAGATTTCTCGTGAAGCACCACCGGAGGTCATTCGCGCGGCATACAAGGCGCTGAGCCAGAAGCATCATCCGGACCGGAACAACGGCTCGCCCGAGTCGCATCGGAACATGACGATCATCAACACGGCCTACGAGGTCCTGATCGACCCCGTGCGGCGCGCGCAGCATGACGCCTGGATCCTGGCGCAGGAGCAGGCCGAGAAAGCCGCCGCGCTGCACGCCCGGGCGCAGGCGCGGCCCGCCCCGGCGGCTTCCTCGTCGTCTTCCGCGTCCGCTTCCGCTTCCGCGAAGCGTCCCGGCCCGGCGCCGCGCCAGGCCAGTACGCAGGGCGCGGCCAAGCCCAAGGCCGCGCCGGCACCCGGCGGCGGTTCCGGCGCCGGGAAGGTGGTCGTCATGATCATTGCCGGCGTGGCGATATACGCCGCGTTCTCGACCTCGTCCCGCGCGCCGGACCGCGCCGCGCCGGCGCCGGCATGGACGCCCGCGGCCTCCGCGCCGCTGCCGATGCGCGCCTTGCCGGCCGCCGCGCGCGAACTGCCGCTGGCGCTGCCCGAACCCGGGCCGCGCTATGCGCGCAGGCCCACGGCGCCCAATGGCTATCCGTGGCCGAACCGGAGCGGCTATGTGCCCGGTTATCCCGTCCTGAAGACCAACGGCCTCTCGACGCTGACGATAGACAACACGCGCAATGACGCGGACGTGTTCCTGAAGGTGTTCTCGCTGAACGCGGGCAGCAAGACGCCCGTGCGGTTCGCTTTCATCAAGGCCGGCGCATCCTTCGAATTCGCGGGCATCGCGCCCGGCGATTTCGATGTCCGCTACATGGACCTCGATACCGGCAGGATTTCCAGGTCGGAGCCATTCACGCTCGATGAAACCGCCGAATACAACGGTACGCAATACAGCAAGACCACGCTCACGCTTTACAAGGTGCCCAACGGCAATACGCGAACGCGGGAAATCGGCGAAGGCGAATTCTAGGCAGTTCTTGGGGACTGTGGATTGCCGGGGTGCGGCCGGTACGGGAATACGCGAAATGCGTGCGGTTTTCCCGCGCGGACGGCGGAAGGCGGATTTTCGTGCCGGCGGATTCGAGAGGGACTGGCGGAAGCGGTGAGATTCGAACTCACGGATGGGTCACCCCATCGGCAGTTTTCAAGACTGCTGCCTTAAACCACTCGGCCACGCTTCCGGGAAGGAAAGAGCGCGCATTATAGCAAGGGCATGGAGCGGGGCACGGGTTTGTCGCGCGCGAGTCTGGCAAGATGGAACCTTGGTCGGGGCGTTCGGCTCCTATCATGCGTGAGAGCGCACATGCGGCGCGGCGTGGTCGTGGTTCCGGTCCGCTCGCTCTCCGGCAATTCCACGCAGTTGCGATCAATCGAGGAGAATTCTGATGAACGGCAAGACTCTGTTGGGCGTGGCGGCAGCGGCCGCCGTGGTTGGCCTGGCCGGATGCGCGGCGCCCGGCGGTTATGGCGGTGGCTACAACGGCGGTTACGGCGGCGGCTATAACGCGCCGCCGCCGCAGGGCGGCTACCAGCAGCCGGGTTATCCGCAGCAGGGGTATCAGCAGCCGGGCTACCAGCAGCCCGGCGCCACCACCTACCAGGCCCCGGCGGGGTCGGTGTTCTATGGCCGCGTCGAGTCGATCGAGCCGGTTGCCACGCAGCAGGGCGGCAGTTCGGGCCTGCTCGGCACGGTGATCGGCGGCGTCGCGGGCGGCCTGCTGGGCCACCAGATCGGCGGCGGTACCGGCAACACGGTGGCCACCATCGGCGGCGCGGTGCTGGGCGGCGTGGCCGGCAACCAGGTGGAGAAGCGCGTGAGCGGCCCCGAGACGGTCTACCGCGTCAACGTGCGGCTCGACGATGGCCGCCTGGCGACGGTCACGCAGCGCAACGTGAGCAATCTGCGCGTGGGCGCCCGCGCGCAGGTGGCCAACGACATGGCAACGCCGTACTGATGCTGTCCTGACGAAAAGATACGGCCACCCTCGGGTGGCCGTATTGCATGGCGGCGCCTGCGCCGCCATCGGCGCGCTTCAGCCCTTCAGGAACATCTCCTGCAGGTCGTTGAGGAAGCGCCGTCCCAGCTCGGTGGGCTTGATGGTGGCGAGGTCGGCTTCGAGCAGGCCTTTTTTTTCGGCCGCGGCGAGGTCGCGGCTGATGGTGTGCAGCGGCAGGCCGGTGTGGTCGAAGAAGGTGCTGGCCGGCACGCCGTCGGTCAGGCGCAGCGCGTTGAGCATGAACTCGAAGGGCAGGTCTGCGGCGGGGACGTCGTGGCTTTCCTGCACCGCGCTGCCGGCCATTGCCTGCGCCATGTAGGTGGCCGGATGCTTGTGGCGCATCTGGCGCAGCACGCGGTGCGGGAACGAGAGCTTGCCGTGCGCGCCGGCGCCGATGCCGAGGTAGTCGCCGAAGCGCCAGTAGTTGAGGTTGTGGCGCGCCTGGCGGTGCGGCTTCGCGTAGGCGGATGTCTCGTAGTGCCGGTAGCCGGCCTGCGCGGTGCGCGCGTCGATCAGGTCCTGCATCTCGTAGGCGCTGTCGTCGTCGGGCAGCGCCGGCGGGAACTTGGCGAACAGGGTGTTGGGCTCGAGCGTCAGGTGGTACAGCGACAGGTGCGTGGTGCCGAACGACAGCGCGATTTCCAGGTCCTCGGCGCATTCGGCCAGGGTCTGGCCGGGCAGCGCGTACATCAGGTCCAGGTTGACGTTGTCGAAGTTGGCCAGCGCGATGCGGATGGCGGCGCGCGCTTCCTCGCCGCCGTGGATGCGCCCGAGCGCGGCGAGGTGGCGGTCGTTGAAGCTCTGGATGCCGATCGACAGGCGGTTGATGCCGCTGGCGCGATAGCTGGCGAAGCGCTCGGCCTCGAAGGTGCCGGGGTTGGCCTCCAGGGTGATCTCGGCGTCGGCGTCGAGCGGCAGCAGCGCGCGGATGTCGGACAGCAGGCGGTCCATGCCGGCGGCCGACAGCAGGCTCGGCGTGCCGCCGCCGATGAACACGGTATGCACGGGGCGGCCCCACACCAGCGGCAGCGACTGCTCGAGATCGGCGCGCAGCGCGTCGAGGTAGGCGTCTTCGGGGATGTCGTGGCTGCCGGCGGCGCCGGGCACCGCGTGCGAGTTGAAATCGCAGTACGGGCACTTGCGCACGCACCACGGCACGTGCACGTAGAGCGACAGCGGCGGCGAGCCGGGCAGCGAGATCTGGCCGGGCTGCAGCCACAGCGACTTGGTGTCGGCGGGGACGGCCGCGCCGGTCTGCGCGGCGGGAACGATCGGGATCATGACCGCGCGTGGTGGCTGCCCGAAGCGCGCAGGCGCTCGGTCAGCGCCTTGAGCGCCTGCGCGCGGTGGCTGATGGTGTTCTTTTCCTCGGCGCTGAGCTCGGCCGCGGTCTTGCCCAGCTGTGGCAGCAGGAAATGCGGATCGTAGCCGAAGCCGGCGCTGCCGCGCGGCGCGTCGACCACCTCGCCGGCCCACACGCCTTCGGCGATCACCGGGCGCGGGTCGTCGGCATGGCGCACCAGCACCAGCACGCAGTAGTAGTAGGCATGCCGGTTGAGCTTGCCGGCCAGCTGCGAGATCAGGTGCGCGTTGTTGGCGGCGTCCGACCGGGGCTTGCCCACGAGCTGCGCGTAGCGCGCCGAATAGACGCCCGGCGCGCCGTCGAGCGCGTCCACGCAGATGCCGGAGTCGTCGGCCAGCGCGGGCAGGTTGGACAGGCGGCTGGCATGGCGCGCCTTGGTGAGCGCGTTCTCGACGAAGGTGGCGAACGGCTCATCGGCCTCGGGAATGCCGAGCTGGCCCTGCGGCACCACGTCATAGCCCAGCGGCGCGAGCAGCGCGCCGAACTCGCCGAGCTTGCCGGGATTGTTGGAGGCGAGGACCAGGCGTTGCATCGCGTTCACCGTTGGGTTCGGTTCATCAGGCCAGGCCCAGCGCGCGGCGCTGGTGCGTCACCAGCTCGGCGATGCCTTGTTCAGCCAGGCGGGTCATGGCGTCGAGGTCGGCGCGGCTGAACGGCGCGCCTTCGGCGGTGCCCTGCACTTCGACGAAGCCGCCGCTGCCGGTCATCACCACGTTCATGTCGGTGTCGCAGCTGCTGTCCTCGGCGTAGTCGAGGTCGAGCACGGCCTTGCCGTCGACCATGCCGACCGACACGGCGGCGACGAAGTCGCGAATCGGGCTGGCCGTGAGCAGGCCGTCGCGCAGCATGGCGGAGATGGCGTCGTGCGCCGCCACGAAGGCGCCGGTGATGGCCGCGGTGCGCGTGCCGCCGTCGGCCTGGAGCACGTCGCAGTCGAGGTGGATGGTGTATTCGCCGAGCGCGGCGAGATCGAACACCGAGCGCATGGCGCGGCCGATCAGGCGCTGGATTTCCTGCGTGCGGCCGGTCTGCTTGCCGCGCGCGGCCTCGCGGTCCGAGCGGGTGTGGGTGGCGCGCGGCAGCATGCCGTATTCGGCCGTGACCCAGCCTTCGCCGCTGCCTTTCTTGTGCGGCGGCACCTTGGCCAGCACGCTGGCCGTGCACAGCACCTTGGTATCGCCAAAGGCACTCAGGACGGCGCCTTCGGCGTGGCGGGTGTAGTGGCGGGTCAGGGTGATAGGGCGCAGCGCATCGGCTGCGCGTCCGCTTGGTCGCATGGGGGAATTGTCTCGGGAAACGGTCCAGGAGCGGGATTTTACCGCCGGCCGGGCTTGCGTGCCCGTCCGGCGCCGGCGCGGGCGCCGATACCGTGCCGGTTTCCCGGTTTTTCTCGATTCCCGCGCTTACCCCGCTTACCCCGCTTACCCCGCTTACCCCGCTTACCTCGCTTACCTCGCTTACCCCGCTTACCCCGCTTCCTCCGCTTCCCCTCGCTTGCCCCTCGTTCTTGCGCGCCGGGCGGCGCGGAGGCTACCTGGGCGGCCGGCGGGGCCGCCGCGCTCAGCGCATGAAGTTGCTGCTCTTGTCGATCGCCGCGCGGATCTCGGCGATCGAGCGCTCGATCTCTTCTTCCGACAGCAGGTCGGTGTCGCCGCCGTTGTTTTCGAGGATGGAGGTGGTGAAGGTGTTGAGCGGCAGGGTCTCGGTCGCCACCGCTTCCTCGTTGGGCAGGTGCGCGTCTAGCTCCCACATCATGGCGATGGCGGTGGTGTTGTCCGCGCCTTCGCCGGCGTTCTCCAGGGCCTGGTCGATCAGGTCGGGGATGGCGTGCACCACCGACAGGTTGGTCACTTTCTCGACCAGCAGCGGCTCCTCGATGCTGCCCCACAGGCCGTCCGAGCACAGCAGGGCGACGTCGCCGGGCTCCAGCCGCAGCGGGCCGCCGATGTCGATCAGCGGCAGGTTGGGCGAGCCCAGGCAGTTGTAGAGCTTGTTGCGCTCGGGATGGTTGGCCACCTGCATCGGCAGCACGCGCTCCTGCTGCAGCAGGTTCTCGATCTTGGAGTGGTCGCGCGTGCGGGTCAGCAGGTTGCCCTTGCGCACCAGGTACAGGCGCGAGTCGCCGGCGTGCGCCCAGTGGATCTGGCCGTTCTGCACCAGGCAGCAGACCACCGTGGTGCGCGGCACGTCGGCCAGGCCGTTGGCCTCGGCGTAGCGATGGATGTCGCGGTGGGCCAGCATGATGGTGTCCTGCAGGAAGTCGGCCGGATTGCGGATCGACGGCCGGGCCTGGGCCTGGAACTGGCGCGCCAGGGTCTGCAGGGCCTGCTGCGCGGCGACTTCGCCGAGCGCGTGGCCGCCGAGCCCGTCGGCCAGGACCATCAGCAGGGCATCGCGCGTGAAGCAATACCCCATGCGGTCCTGGTTGATGCGGCGGCCGCCTTTTCTGCTTTCCTGATAGACGGAGAATCGCATTTTGGCTGTTGGGGTCGGTTTTCGGCCGGCGGCGCCCGCGGGCCGCGCCGGCCGAATGTAGGTTAATCGCCGCTTGTGCCGATTTCCCGCGCGGGGACGCCGGCAGCGGGTTCGTCGCGCTTGCGCAGCAGGGTCAGGAAGCGGCTGGCGATCGGGCGCTCGGCCGCGGCCGGGGCGGGCGCGCTGGCCGCGGCCTGCTCGCCGAGCGCGTTGGTCTGCTCGCGCAGCTCCTTCTGCAGCCGGAACACGCTCTGCGGCCGCTCGGACGGCGTCAGGCGCAGGCACCATTCGACCAGGTCGACCAGGCCGTTGGTGTAGCTCGTGCGCAGGCGCGTCAGGGACTCCGCCATGCGGTCGTCCTTTTCGCGCTGGTTGGCTTCCTGGGGCGGCATGCCGGCCATGCAGGCGTAGAGCGTGGCGCCGAGGCTGTAGATGTCGGTCCAGGGGCCGAGCTCGCTGTGCTTGCCGTACAGCTCGGGCGCGGCGAAGCCGGGCGTGTACATGGGCTGGAAGCGCGCCGCCTCCATCGTCAGGATCTGGCGCGCGGCGCCGAAATCGAGCAGGATCGGCGACTCGTCCTCGCGCAGGTAGATGTTGCCGGGCTTGATGTCCAGGTGCAGCAGCTTGTGGATGTGGACCTCGCGCAGGCCGCTCATCAGCGCGTGGAAGACCTTGCGGATGAAATGCTCGCGCAGGACCTTGGCCCGGCCTTGCTGGCGCGCGTGCAGGATGTGTTCCTGCAGCGTCTTGCCCAGCTCGTAGTTCATCACCATGTAGACGGTGGAGTTCTCGCGGAAGAAATTCACCACGCGCACCACGCTGGGGTGCGAGATGCGGGCCAGCGAGCGGCCCTCCTCGAAGAAGTACTTGAGCCCGAGCCGGAACGACGCGGCGCTTTCCTCGGGCACCACCGGAATCAGCTCGCCGGGCTTGCGGCGCGCCAGCGACGAAGGCAGGTATTCCTTGATGGCGACGGGCGCGCCGGTCTCGTCGGTGGCGAGATAGACGAAACTGAACCCCCCGCTGGCCAACTTCTTTACAATACGGTAGTTGGACAGCAGCGTGCCGATGGGCAGCGGTGCGCTCTTCGGAGGTGTTGCGCCCTTGGACTCTGTCATAGGATTCGGGACCGTGATTGCCTCCGGATTGTCCTGACTAATCGATGACTTGTAAAGAACACAATAGCGGCCATTATCGGCCCTCTTTCGGGTATCCGGACGGCGCGGCAGCGGGACACCCGGCACCGCGCGCCGCCCGGACCCATGCGGCCAGTTGGCCATTTCGCGAGACTATCCAATGATCCACAGCATGACGGGCTACGGCCTGGCGTCCCGCCAGGCGCCGCTGACCGACGCACACGGCGCGCCGACCGGCAGGACGGCATCCGTATCGGTCGAATTCCGCACTGTCAACTCGCGATTCCTCGACCTGCTGTTCCGGGCCCCGGAAGAGTGCCGGGCGTTCGAGCCGGCCCTGCGCGAGATGCTCATGGCCAAGCTGTCGCGCGGCAAGCTGGAGTGTCGCATCAACCTGCAGCGCGCCGAGGCCGGCACCGGCGGCGCCACGCTGGCGCTCAACGACGCGCTGCTGGCGCAGATCCGCGCGATCGAATCCACCGTGGCGGCCACCTTCACCGAGGCCGGCACGCTGCGCATGGGCGAGATCCTGCGCTGGCCCGGCGTGCTGGTCGAGCCCGAGCTGTCGCAGGAAGCGCTGCGCGAGGCCGTGACCGAGGCGGCCAGGGACGCCCTGGCCCAGTTGCTCGAGGCGCGCCGCCGCGAGGGCGAGGCGCTCAAGGCCACGCTGGTCGAGCGCATCGAGGCCATGCTGGCCATCGTCGAGCGGCTCGTGCCGACCATTCCGCAACTGATCGCCCACCACCAGGAAAAGCTCACCGAGCGCCTGCAGGAGGCGTTCGGCATGGTCGCGCCCAACGGCATGACCGCGATGAGCCGCGACGAGATCGGCGAGCGCATCCGCCAGGAAGCCACGGTCTACGGCATCCGCATCGACATCGCCGAAGAGCTCTCGCGCCTGCAGGCCCACCTGAACGAAACCCGCCACATCCTCAAGAAGGGCGGCCAGGTCGGCAAGCGGCTCGATTTCATGATGCAGGAGCTCAACCGCGAAGCCAACACGCTCGGCTCCAAGGCCGCCGCGAAGGAACTGGCCGATGCCTCGATGGAGCTCAAGCTGCTGATCGAGCAGATGCGCGAACAGATTCAGAACCTCGAATAATCATCATGAGTGAAACGTCGTCCCACGTCGCCATCGACACCGCCTACCCCGGCAACCTGTTCATGGTGGTGGCGCCTTCCGGCGCCGGCAAGTCCACGCTGGTCAACGCGCTGCTGGCGCAGGACCCGGCCATCCGCCTGTCCATCTCCCACACCACCCGCGCGCCGCGCCCCGGCGAGCAGGACGGGCGCGAATACCACTTCACCACGGTGGACGCCTTCCGCGCCGCGCGCGACCGCGGCGAGTTCCTCGAATGGGCCGAGGTGCACGGCAACTACTACGCGACCTCGCGTGTCTGGATCGAGCAGCAGATGGCCCAGGGCAACGACGTGCTGCTGGAGATCGACTGGCAGGGCGCGCAGCAGGTGCACCAGCGCTTCTCCAACGCCACGGAAATCTTCATCCTGCCGCCGTCGCTGTCGGCGCTCGAGGAGCGCCTGAACAAGCGCGGCCAGGACGAGCCCAACGTGATCGTGCGGCGCCTGCTGGCCGCCGGCAGCGAGATGGCGCACGCTTCCGAGTCGGACTACGTCATCATCAACGAGATATTCGAGCGGGCGCTGGAGGAGCTGCGCACCGTGATCCGCGCCACCCGTCTGCGCTTTTCGTCGCAAAAGGCGCGCCACACCGACCTCTTCATCGAGCTCGGGATTCATTGAGCCCGGGGCGCGCGGGAACGGTTTTTCCCGCGTGCTGTAAAATAGCCGGCATCGCATAGGTTTTGTCCCGAGGTGGATTTGATATGGCGCGTATTACCGTCGAAGATTGTCTGAAACACATCCCGAATCGTTTCGAGCTCGCGCTCGCGGCGACGTACCGGGCCCGTCAGTTGGTGCAGGGTCATACGCCCAAGGTCGAGGCCAAGGACAAACCGACCGTGGTGGCGCTGCGCGAGATCGCGTCGGGCCAGGTCGGCATCGAGATGCTCAAGAAGGTACCCACCTGATTTTCGGGCGGCCGTGGCCAGTCTTCGCAATGCGTACCTTTGCATCCAGCGCTTGCTGCACCTGCTGACGTACCTGTTCGCGAACGCGATTGCACAGCCAGATCACAGAGGCCGCCCCGATGTCTTCTTCCCAGCCTTCCTCTCCTGCCGCCACGGCGAGCCCTCCGGGCGCGCCTTCGCGCCCGCACGGGGAAGTGCCTGGTGATGCGGGCGGCGAAGCAGCGCCGCCCGTCTCGCGCAAGCGCGCCGGGACCGGCCATCCGCCCGTGATGGCACGCACCGGCGCTCCCAATCTTCCCGATCCGCTCGGCGACAACGTCGTCGGCGAGCGTGCGGCCGCGCCCGCGATGGGCTCGGGCAAGGGCCGCGCCGCGCAGGCCGCGGCCGAAGGCGAGCTGAGCGAGGCGCCGGCCGCCGCCACGCCGGGCGACGCGCTGTTCATCGACGCCGTCCTGGCGCAGTCCTACCGCCACTTCTTCGGCCCGACCTCGCAGCCCGCGGTGCCGCCGCGCCAGCAGGTCATCTCGATCGGCCGGCTGATGGAGAAGCTGGCCTACCTGAAGCCGGCCGACCAGGCCATCGTGCGCGAGGCCTTCCAGTTCTCCGACGAGGCGCACCTGGGCCAGTACCGCCAGAGCGGCGAGCCCTACATCACCCATCCGGTGGCGGTGGCCGAGCTGTGCGCGGACTGGAAGCTCGACGTCCAGTCCATCATGGCCGCGCTGCTGCACGACGTGATGGAAGACCAGGGCATCACCAAGAGCGAGCTGGCCGAGAAATTCGGCCCCAAGGTGGCCGAGCTGGTCGACGGCCTGACCAAGCTGGACAAGCTCGAATTCCAGAGCCGCGAGCAGGCGCAGGCGGAGAGCTTCCGCAAGATGCTGCTGGCGATGGCGCGCGACGTGCGGGTGATCCTGGTCAAGCTGGCCGACCGCACCCACAACATGCGCACGCTCGATTTCGTGCCGCCCGAGAAGCGGCGCCGGATCGCGCTCGAGACGATGGAGATCTACGCGCCGATCGCGCACCGGCTCGGTCTCAACACCACTTACCGCGAGCTGCAGGAACTGTCGTTCAAGGTCGGCTCGCCGTTCCGCTACGCCACGCTCGAGAAGGCCGTCAAGGCCGCGCGCGGCAACCGGCGCGAGGTGGTCAAGCGCATCCTGGAGGCGGCGCAGAAGGCGCTGGGCGACGCCGGCATCGTGGCCGAGCTGTCCGGGCGCGAGAAGACGCTGTACAGCATCTACCGCAAGATGCACGACAAGCAGTTGTCGTTCTCGCAGGTGCTCGACGTCTACGGCTTCCGCGTGGTGGTGGAGACGCAGATGCACTGCTACATGGCGATGGGCGCGCTGCACGGCCTGTACAAGCCCATGCCGGGCAAGTTCAAGGACTACATCGCGATCCCCAAGATCAACGGCTACCAGTCGCTGCACACCACGCTGGTGGGCCCGTTCGGCACGCCGGTGGAATTCCAGATCCGCACGCGCGACATGCACCAGATCGCCGAGGCCGGCGTGGCCGCGCACTGGATGTACAAGCACCAGGCCGACCAGGCCAACGACATCCAGCAGCAGGCCCACCAGTGGCTGCAGTCGCTGCTCGACATCCAGAGCCAGACCGGCGATTCGCAGGAATTCCTCGAGCACGTCAAGATCGACCTGTTCCCGGACGCGGTCTACGTGTTCACGCCCAAGGGGCACATCCGCGCGCTGCCGCGCGGCGCCACCGCGCTCGATTTCGCCTACGCCGTGCACAGCGACCTCGGCAACCAGTGCGTGGCGGTCAAGATCAACAACGAGCTGCTGCCGCTGCGCACCGAGCTCAAGAGTGGCGACATCGTCGAGGTGGTGACGGCGCCGTACTCCAAGCCCAACCCGGCCTGGCTGGCCTTCGTGCGCACCGGCAAGGCGCGCGCCGCGATCCGCCACTACCTCAAGACCACGCGCCTCGACGAAGCCATCCAGCTCGGCGAGCGCCTGCTGGAGCAGTCCGCGCGCCAGCTCGGCATCGAGCTCAAGGCGCTGCCGCAGTCGGTGTGGGACCGCATGGTGCAGTGGACCGGCAACAAGCACCGCGAGGACATCTTCGCCGACCTGGCGCTGGGCCGGCGCGTGCCGGCCGTGGTGGCCAAGCGCATGGAGATCCTGCTGCAGGACCTGTCCGGCGACGTCGACAGCGCCTTGCTGGCCGCCGTGCAGACCTTCGCCGGCGACGAAGCGCCGGCGGTGCCGATCACCGGCGACGAAGGCATGTCGATGATCTTCTCGGCGTGCTGCCGCCCGATTCCCGGCGACTCCATCGTCGGCTACCTGGGCAAGGGCGAAGGCCTGCAGATCCACGTGCAGGACTGCAAGGTGGCCAAGCGCTTGCACAGCAAGGACCCGGAGCACTGGATCGACGTGATGTGGGCGCGCAAGACCACGCGCGCGTTCGACGCCTCGATCAAGGTCATGGTGCGCAACGTCAAGGGCATCGTCGCGCGCGTGGCGGCGGACCTGACCTCGGCCGACGCCAACGTGGCGCACGTCTCGATGGAGCAGCAGGAGGGCGGCCACCAGGAGGCCACCTACATGCAGTTCGTCATCCAGGTGCAGAACCGCCTGCACCTCGCCAACGTGATGCGGGCGCTGCGGCGCAACCCGGACGTGATCCGCATCTTCCGCGACCGCAACGACGGCTGACGCCGCAGCGCGCGGCGCCGGGGGGCTCAGGCCTTGCCGGGCTGCGCGGCCGGCTGCTTCGGGTAGCGGACTTCCAGGATATCGATCTGCTCGACGCCGTTGGGCGTGTGCAGGGGCACGGTGTCGCCTTCGCGCGCCTTGATCAGCGCGCGCGCGACCGGCGAGATCCAGCTCACGTGGTTGCTGTCGAGGTCCACCTCGTCCATGCCGACGATGGTGACGGTGGTCTCTTCGCCGGCCCGGTTGGCGTAAGTCACCGTGGCGCCGAAGAAGATCTGGTCGTTGTCGCCCTGCACGGACGGGTCCACCACCTCGGCCTTGTCCAGGCGGCGGGTCAGGAAGCGGATGCGGCGGTCGATCTCGCGCAGGCGTTTCTTGCCGTAGAGATAGTCGCCGTTCTCGGAGCGGTCGCCGTTGGACGCGGCCCACGAGACGATCTGGACCACCTCGGGGCGCTCCGTGTCGATCAGGTGCATCAACTCGTCGCGCAGGCGCTGGTAGCCCTGCGCGGTGATGTAGTTCTTGCTGCCCGGCGGCAGCGGCGCGGCGCCCTCTGGCAGGTCGTCGTCCTCATCGCCGGACGACTCTTTGACGAATGCCTTGTTCATGGTACGGATCACTTCGATAGGGCTGTCATTATAGAAAGTCCACGCTGGCCGAAAGAAAAACCGGAAATATGCCAGAAGGGGGTTCACAAAACCCAAAAGTACGATATAATTTCTTTCTCGAGTGCGGCTGTAGCTCAGTTGGATAGAGTACTTGGCTACGAACCAAGGGGTCGTGGGTTCGAATCCTGCCAGCCGCACCACCTATCAAGAAGAGAAGGGCTTCCAGAAATGGAAGCCCTTTTTCTTTGGTCTTTCTTTGGTCTTCGCTTTTCGCATCTGTCGGGCCTTCGCCGTCCGGCCTTCGCTTTCCCGGTGCCTGTCGGCGCCTTTGCGCTTCATCTCCGCGTCTTCCGTTCCCGCCATCGCCAGGCCATCCGCCCGCGGTTGCCCGCCGCGGCGCGCGCATCCGCGCGAATCAGAGTTGTCGCATCGCGCGCCGTTCTTGCCGCCGCTAATCTCGGTTCGGTGCGCACATGGTACGCGCCGATCGCCGCAACGCGGCGCGGCCGGTTTTTTTCCGGCCGCGCGCGCGTTGCGCGATCGCTTTCTCCGAACGGCTTTCTCCGAACGTTTCTCCGAGGGCTTCCACGATGCGGGCTTTACCCTGGTTCGTCTCCGTCCTGCTGCTTGCCGGGCTGGCCCGTGCCGCGCGGCACCAACGCCGCGCCGCGTGCGCGCCGCCGCCCATGCCCGCGTGCCGGCTGCCGGCCGGCAAGGGCGGCGCGGTCCGCCGCGCGGCGGCCATGCCAGGCGCGGCCGAGCGCGCGCACGGCTTGCTGCTCGGCCTGCTGCACGACGGCGGCCCGCGCGGCAATGCGCACACGCTGGCTACCGGCGCCGATGCGCGCACGCAGGTCAACGCGCTCGCCGACGACTGGCATATCCATACCGCCGGCGAGGCGCGCGGCACGCTGGCGTGGCTGCTCGAGGAAGGGCATCGCGCCCTGTACCCGCAGGTCTGCCGCATCCTGTTCAAGGTGCCGCGCGCCGCGCGCGAGCGCGAGATCGTGCGGCTCGACCAGTTGTTCGATCCGGTGCGCCTGGCGCTGTGCGTCGACAATCTCGAGCGCGCGCTGCCGGGCCTGCGCGCGGCGCGCTTCATCGCCTCGGGGCAGGATCTCGCGCGCGGCGTGCTGGCGTGGGACATGAGCCGCGCCATCCATCTCGCGCGCATGGCCCACGACTGCGGCATGCAGACCGACGCGCAGGCCTGGGCCGTGATCGAGCGCGCGGCGGCGCAGGCGTTCGCGCACTATGCGTCGTGGGAGCAGGTGGTGGCGGGCTACCTGCTCGGGCGCGCCATGTGGGCCGGCCCGGATGCCGGCTTCGCGCGCCACATGGCATTCGCGCGCGCCTGCATCGACGATTCCGCGGGTCCGTGGCGGGCCTCGCCGTATCCGCGCCGCGGCCCCGTGTAGGCGGGCGCCGGCTTGCGGGCGCGCGGCATGCGGGCTAGGCTGGATCGGGTGGCGCGGCGCGGGTGGCCGCGCCCGGCCACGGGCAACGCAGGAGGATGTCATGAACCATTCGGACTGGCGTGTCGAAGCCTATCGCGGCATGGATGTCTACGTGCTGGTCTCCGGGCAGGAGGAAGAACAGGGCGCGGGCATCGCGACGCTGGGCGGGGCAGGGAAGTGGCGATACGAGGTGCGGGTCGCGCAGGAAGGCGCGGACCCTTCCGATGCGGGAGACACCGAGTGCTCGTCGGCGCAGGGCGCGCCCTATGCGACCCGGCATGCCGCGGAGGAAGCGGCATTCATTGCCGGCTACCGGCTCGTCGACCAACTGGTCGGCCGCGCCGAGAGCTAGGCCGGCGGCGTTCGCCGCTGGCCGGATCGGGGCACTGAAGGCAGGCACGCCGGCGCGAACGCGCCGCGCGGCTGGCGGTGGCTTGGCGCGCGCTGTCGTGCGTGCCGCCGTGCGCGCGCATGCCGGCGAGGCGGCGCGGTTTCAGCGCCGTCCGCCCCGGCCGCCGCCGCCACCACCACCGCGGCCGCCGGCGCCATGCCGTCCGCCACCCCAGCCGCCGCCGCCGCGGTAGTAGCCGTGGCCGGCGCCCGGGCGAGCGGGATAACCGCCCCGGTAGCCATAACCGCCGCGATACGGATAGGCGCCGTGATAGCGATACCAGGCGTGGGGCGCGCCGCCGCGGTAGTAGCCGCCATAGCCACCATAGCCGTGGGAACGGTAGCCATAGAAGACGGCGCCGCCGCCATAGAACCCGCCATAGAACGGCAGCGGATAGTCGTAGCCGTATCCATCCCCATATCCATAGCCGCTGTAGCCGTACCACGCGGGCGGGTAGGCGGCGCCGGGGCCGTAGAACGCATAGGGATCGTAGGCGCCGTAGGCATCGTAGGGGCCGTATGGCGAGTAGTCATAGTCGCTGTCGAAGGCGACGCAGGCTCCCAGCAACAACAGCGGCAAGGCCAGCAAGAGGCGGAGCGGAGCGCGGTGCATGATGCGTTCGGTCGGGCGGTAGGCTGCCCGGCGTGTGCCGGGCGATAACGGTTAGAGATGGCTGGCGCCCGCGAGGTTCATCGCCGCGTCCGCGGGGCAGGGCGGTGCCCGTCACTGGATAAGAGACATCCTATCCGACTTGCTCCAGGTCAAGCGGGTTCCCTCTGGAAATGATTCCTATTTGAGCATCGTGGACCTTTCTCATACAATCGGCGCTCGCCTGCTTGTCCCGCGACCCATACATTGTCTTGCCGAGGTAACTGAAATCATGATGCTGCATATCCCCGATGTGCTGACGCCGGCCCAGGTGGCCGAATGCCGTGCGTTGATGGACGCGGCGGAGTGGGTTGACGGAAACGTCACTTCCGGGCATCAGTCGGCGCTCGCCAAGCGCAACATGCAGCTGCCCGAGGGCTCGCCCGCGGCGCGGCAGGTCGGCGACCTGATCCAGGATGCGCTGGCCGCCAACCCGCTGTTCTTCTCCGCGGCCTTGCCGCTCAAGGTCTATCCGCCGCTGTTCAACCGCTACGAGGGCGGGCAGGCCTTCGACAACCATGTCGACAATGCCATCCGCCATCTGCGCGGCACCAATTTCCGCATTCGCAGCGACCTTTCCGCCACGCTGTTCCTGACCGCGCCCGAGGACTACGACGGCGGCGAACTGGTGGTGGAGGATACCTACGGGCAGCAGCGCGTGAAGCTGCCGGCCGGCCACATGGTGCTGTACCCGGCGACCAGCCTGCACCACGTCAGCCCGGTCACGCGCGGGGCGCGCGTGTCGTCGTTCTTCTGGATCCAGAGCATGGTGCGCGACGATGGCCAGCGCTCGGTGCTGTTCGAGCTGGACTCGCAGATCCAGCGCGTGGCGCAAGCCCTGAGCCACAAGGAGCCCGCCGTGGTCGGACTGACCGGCGTGTATCACAACCTGCTGCGCCGCTGGGCCGACGCCTGAACGGGCGCGCGATGGCGGGGTAAGGGATAGGCGGGATAGGCGGGACAGGCGACCAGGGCGCCGCAGCCGGATGCGAAAGATCCGGCGCGAAAGATCCGGCGGGCCATGCCGGGAACCGAATATCGGGAGGGAACAGGAAGGAAGGGAAGGTTCGGATGATGCCGGATTCTCCCGAACCCGGCACCGGCCGTCCGCCATGCGGCGCTACGGCATCCGGCTGGCGCTGCCGGCGGCCGCCTACTCGCGGTCGCGCCGGTGCGGCGGCAGGGGTATCGCGGCGACGCGCCGCCGCGCGGGCTTGAGCGCGCGGGTCGGCCAGAAGACATAGGTGGTATGCGGATCCATCGGCTTGCCGAAGTAGGACACCCACACCTGCACGCCCTGTTCGGTTTCCGCGACGATGGCGGCCACTGCGCGGGCCGCGACTGCGGGAGATTTGAGCAAGGTCGCCAGCGCTTCCACGCCTTGGACCACATGGTGCTTGACACCGCCGAACCATGCGTATTGGCGCATGGCTGACAACAAACGTTTGGTCATTGAACGCTAGTGTTGGTGAGTGAGCTGATGAGACCCGAGCTTACTCCCTTTGTTCAGTGCCGGACGATGGGACTTCGCTATCGCTTTCCCTGAGTCATCGGATGTCGCGGCGGATGTTGCGGCGCGGCGGCCAGCCGTCGCCTTTTTGCACGTGTCGGCAGCCCGCCGCATTGACAAGGCCCGGGCCGAGGATTAGCGTCATTGGCAGGGCTGCCGCGGCGCGAGGCGCCGGCCGGCCACGCCCGTCTTTCCCGGGGAGCTTGCCGATGACCGAAGAGATGCTGATGCAACTGATGGTCGAAGTCGAGAAGGAAGACCCGATCGACTACGCCGACCTGCCCTTCGACGACGCCACGCTGCGCAGCCTGGCATGCCGGCTGGTGGCGCAGCGCTCGCACGCGATGGAGTCCGCCGGCATGCCGGTCGGCGACCTGCTGGCCACCATGTGGGCGTCCACCGCCAAGCTGGTGCTCGAGAACATGGTGCTCAATGCGCGCCTGCTCGCGCTGCGCGGCCAGTCCGAGGACGCCGCCGCGCTGATCAGCCGCATCGCCCGCCAGTCCCGCGGCAACACCTGAGCGGCAGCACCGGCAATACGCGGGTGGCCGCCGGCCGCGCGCCGGCGCGCTGTGCGCCCGCGATCTCATTTAGCAGGGCGCCCTGCGTTTCGCTACACTACGGGTTTTCGCGCCCCCGATGCTGTCCCGTTGCCCGCGAGCGCAACGGTGTTCGATGCTGCTGATTTGGAGGATTTTCGGGTGATCAAGTGGATAATCGTCGCGGCGTACCTGGGAGCGATCCTGTACGTGCATTTCCGCGGCAAGGTAAGGCTGCGCATCTGGCGCCAGTTGCTGGATCATTCGGCGCTGGTGGCGCCGATCAACTGCTTCATGTACATGTTCTCGGGCGTGCCGCGCACGCCCTACATCCCGGTCGAACGCTTCCCCGAGCTCGAGACGATCCGCGCCGCGTGGCCGCAGATCCGCGACGAAGGGCTGGCGCTGGCCGCCATGCGCAAGATCAAGGCCGCGGAGAAGAACGACGATGCCGGCTTCAACTCGTTCTTCAAGTACGGCTGGAAGCGTTTCTACCTCAAGTGGTACGAGGCGCGCCATCCGTCGGCCGAGGTCCTGTGCCCGCGCACGGTGGAATTGCTGCGCGGCCTGCCCAGCGTGAAGGCCGCGATGTTCGCCGAGCTGCCGCCCGGCGGCAAGCTCAACCCGCACCGCGACCCGTTCGCGGGCTCGCTGCGCTACCACCTCGGGCTGGCCACGCCCAACGACGACCGCTGCTTCATCGAGGTCGACGGCGAGCGCCATAGCTGGCGCGACGGCCTGGGCGTGGTGTTCGACGAGACCTACCTGCACTGGGCCGAGAACAAGAGCGACAGCAACCGGCTGATCCTGTTCTGCGACATCGAGCGTCCGATGCGCTACCGCTGGGCCGCCGGGTTCAACCACTGGATGGGCCGCAAGGTCATGACTGCGGCCAGCTCGCCCAACGAGGAAAGCGACCAGACCGGCATGATCAACCGGCTGTTCCGCATCGTCTGGCTGGGCGGGCAGTACCGCCGCCGCTTCAAGGCCTGGAACCGCCAGGCGTACTACGTGGTCAAGTTCGGCCTGATCGCGGCCGGCGTGGCGCTGATCATCTACATCTGAGCGCGGCGCGGTTTTCCAGTGCAAAGGGTCGGCGCAAGCCGGCCCTTTTCACTTCCGCGCCGTCCGCCGCGCCACGCGCGCGGCAGGCGCCTTAGCGCCGCCGCCGCCCGCGTTCGTCGTCGAGTTCTTCGTAGTGGGCGCGCTTGGCCTGGTACATGCGCGAGTCGGCGAGCTTGATGGTGTCGCTCAGGCGCTCGTCGATGCCGCAGGTCGCGGTGCCGATCGACAGGCTCAGCGCGGTGCCGGGATAGAACTGGTTGTTCAGCTCCACCACCTGGTGGATCTGCTCCACCACGGCGGCCACGCCGCGCTCGTCGCGTCCCGGCAGCAGCACCATGAACTCGTCGCCGCCCACGCGCGCCACGCACATCTGGTCGCCCACGGCCTTCTTGAGCGCCTCG
>NZ_AQPL01000321.1:0-1943 GCF_000395345.1 Cupriavidus sp. WS
GCACATCTGGTCGCCCACGGCCTTCTTGAGCGCCTCGCCGGCGCGGCGCAGCAGCGCGTCGCCGTCGCCGTGGCCGAGCTGGTCGTTGACCTGCTTGAGGCCGTTGAGGTCCACCGCGATCACGCTGACCGGCCACGGTCCCTTGCGGCCCAGGCGCGCGAGCTCGTCCTCGTAGTAGGCGCGGTTGTAGAGCTTGGTCAGCACGTCGTGCTTGCCGAGGAATTCCACGTAGGCTTCGGCCTTCTTGCGCGCGGTGATGTCGGTCAGCGAGACCAGCACCTGGTCCCAGTCCGACTCGTGGCCCGGAAAGACCGACCATTGCATGAACACGTCCACCGCCCGGCCGTCGAGCGCGTAGTTGACGACCTCGCGCTGCTGCCACAGCTTCTCGTTCCACAGGTCGACCAGTTGCTCGGCGAACTGGAAGCGCATGTTGTCGCGGAACACGTCGCCCAGGCGCGACAGCAGCTCGGCCTTGGAGGTGGCGTTGAACATCAGCAGCGTCTGCTGGTTGACGTCGAGCACGCGGATTTCCTGCATGCAGCGCGAGATGAAGTCCGGATGCACGTTGAGGAAGGTGCGGAAATCCGTGATGCCCGCGCCGCGCACTTCGTCCAGCAGCAGCTTGACCGCGCTGAAGTCCTCCACCCACAGCGACACCGGCGAATGCTCGAACAGGCCCAGCGCGTACTGCTCGCTGCGGCGCAGTTCGCGCTCGGTGGCGGTGCGCACCGTGATGTCCTCGATCGACAGCAGCACGCGGTCCCAGGTGTCCTCGTGGCCCGGCATGACGGTCGCCTCGAGGCGGATGTCCAGGCGCTTGCCCTCGAGCGTGTAGTTGACGGTCTGGCTGGAGAAATGCGTGCTGCCGTCCCACAGCTGGCCCAGCTCCTCGACGTGCTGGTCGAACATGTCGTCGCGGAACACGGTGTCGAGATTGCTGACCAGGTCGGCGAGGTCGGAGGCGCGGAACAGGTCCAGCGTGCGCTTGTTGACGTCCAGCACGCGGATCAGCGCGGAGCAGTGCGCCACGTCCTGCGGATGCCGGCGCAGGTGGCTGCGCAGGTCGGTGACGCCGCGCGCCCGCAGCACCTGGAAATGCTCGCGCACCGCGCTGAAGTCTTCAAGCCACAGCGAAACCGGCGCGAGCTGGAACAAAGTCTGGTATTCGGCGTCGATGCGCGCCGCGTCGGTGATGGCCGTCAATGTGTTCTCTCCCTTTCCCGTTGGCGCGCCGGGCCGGCCGGCCCGGGCGTCCCGCTCTCCGGCGGGGCGCCGCCATGCGCGCAACGGCGATAGCATAGGGCAGCGCGGCGGAAAATGGGGAGATGTGTGGCGTAAAAACCGACGCGCGCGCGGCACCCCCTCCCGCGGAGGGGCAGGTTCAGGCCTGCGGCGAGAGTTCGGCGATGCGCGCCGGCGCGGTGCGGCGCGGCGCTTTTTCCTGCTCGGCGATCAGTTGCAGCGTGGCGGCCTGCAGCAGCGAGCCGGCGGTCAGATGGGAAGCCAGCGCGCGCAACTCGTCGAGCTTGTCGCGCATCGGGGGCTGGAGGGCGAGGGCGGTCATGTCGCGGGTGCCTGGCTCGGAAACAGCAGGCATGGTAGCGGCGCCCGGGGTCGCCGCGCTTTGCGCTGCGTCATGCGGCGTGTTCGTGGCTTCTCCTTCGTCCCGCGCGCCCGGGCCGGGGCGGGCGTGGCCGGCCTCGGCGCGCGCCGGCTGGCGATGGGCCTGGCCGGCGCGGCGCAAGGCGCACGGGCGCGGCGCGGCGGCGTCCTTGCACGCGGCGAGAGGGAGGAATGGGAGCTGCATCGGTTTCTCCTGGTGAGCGGCCTGCCGCCTTCGACAAGCCTTGCCAGCATGCCGCGCGCCGCCCGGCCTGCCCAGCGCGCTGCGATGAACGGCCGGATCGGCGGTGCGAAAAGCACGGCGCGGTGCCTGAGCC
>NZ_AQPL01000322.1:0-7315 GCF_000395345.1 Cupriavidus sp. WS
TCGGCGTGGCCGGCGAAGGGCCGATCGAGCCCGCCGCGGCGCTGCCGGCGGCGGCGCAAGGCGTGTGGCTGGCGGCGGACACGGACCCGGCGAATTCGGCGGTGGTGGTGCAACTGGGCACCGATGGCGCGAGCGTGCCGTTCGGCAGCTTCGACGCGGCCTTCGCCAATCCGCGCGCGGATTTCTCGCTGGCCGGTTGCGCGCAGTATGCGGCCAGCACGACCGCGGGGCGCGCTTTCGTGAAGGCAAGCGGCGGCACCGGCATCGTCGCGACGGGCTGGTGTGTCACTTCCGGAGCGTGGTGGTGGCAGCCGGTGGGCGCGGGCGCGACCACGAACGTTTTCCGGGGGGCGTCAATTCTTGATGTGCATCCGTTTGCTGGCGGCGGTGGCTTGGCGATCAGGGCAGATGGATCACGCGACGCAATGCAGTCGAATGGCAGCGAGGCCTCGGTCGGCGGCACCCCGGCATCCCTTGTCTGGGGCGCTGTCTCCCCTGGCGCCACTGACGAAAATGCGCCGCTCTACGGTTATGTGGGCGGAACCGGCATCGTTGTCAGCCGCGGTGTGTTCCAGCCTTATGTCACCCTGGTGCTCCCGGCGCCGCCCCTGCTCAAGCTGAGCGCCATCCCGCATTTCGTGCTGGGCCTCGCGGCGTCCTCGTTGGTTGCCCTCAACACGGACAGCATTACGCTGGCGACGCTCGCGCTGCCGGGCAACGGCACCGGGGCGGATTTCGCGAGCGCTGTCGATGCGAACGGCAAGCTGCGCGTCGCCGTGCGCCTCGCGGACGGCTCGGTGTGGGTCTACGATCAGCCCTGACGCGGGAACGATCGCGGTCCGCGCGCTGTCGCCGGCGCGATGGGCCGCACCCGCGCAGGGGCGTGAATTCCTGATTTGCTAGTGCGGAAATATTCGTGGACCGGGATGCGGGCGGCTGCCTAGACTGCATCCCCTGGCATCGCGCGGCGCCATGCGCGCGCCGCCGCCACCCACGAACCGCACCCAGGCAGACCGCTCATGACCCTGCGCAAGATCCTTTCCACGCTCCTGGCCGCCTCGGCGGCATTCGCCATCGGCGCGGCGCCGGCGCTGGCCGCCGACAAGACCATCAAGGTCGGCGTGCGCGGCGGTGTCGACGAAGAAATCTGGGAAGTCGTCACGCAGGTGGCCAGGAAGCAGGGCCTCAACGTGCAGCCCATCGTCATCACCGGCACCGCCAGCCCCAACGAGGCGCTCAACAACGGCGACCTCGACGCCAACGCATTCCAGCACAAGCCGTTCCTGCGCGACCAGGTCACGCAGCGCGGCTACAAGATCGTGGCGGTGGCCGATACGCTGATCTCGCCGATCGCCTTCTATTCGAAGAAGTACAAGTCGCTCGAGGCGCTGCCGGCCGGCGCGCGCATCGGCATTCCCAACGACCCGAGCAACCAGACCCGCGCGCTGGTGATCCTGCGCGACCACGGCCTGATCAAGCTGCGCGACGGCTTCGATCCGTTTACCGGCACCGCCACGCTGGCCGACGTGACCGCCAACCCGAAGAAGCTGGACCTGGTGGAAAGCGCCTCGGTGGTGCTGGCGCGCTCGCTGCCGGACGTGGACGCCGCCGCGGTGATCAACACCTTCGCCTATCAGGCCGGCCTGATCGCCACGCGCGACGGCATCGCCGTGGAGAAGAAGGAGCACAACCCCTACGTCAACGTGATCGCCGTGCGCGAGCGCGACAAGGCCGCGCCGTGGGTGGCGCCGCTGGTCAAGGCCTACCAGTCGGAAGACGTGCGCAAGTTCATCCTGAGCAAGTACCAGGGCTCGGTGATCCCGGCGTTCTGACGCCGCGGTCTCTCGCCGCCGTTGCCGTTCCAGGAGGATCCACCGTGTCGCAGGCGCCCCCGCAGCCTTCCCCAGAATCGTCCGCGCCGCCGCACATCGTGTTCGAGCAGCTCGGCAAGCAGTATCCCGGCGCGCCGTCCGCCGCGCTGTCCGCGGTGTCGTTCACCGTGGCGCGCGGCGAGATCTTCGGCATCATCGGCCGCAGCGGCGCCGGCAAGTCCACGCTGCTGCGCACCATCAACATGCTGGAGCGCCCGAGCGGCGGCCACGTGCGCGTGGACGGCGTGGACGTGGGCACGCTCGACGAGGACGGCCTGGTGGCGCTGCGCCGGCGCGTGGGCATGATCTTCCAGCATTTCAACCTGCTCTCGGCCAAGACCGTGTTCGAGAACGTGGCGCTGCCGCTGCGCGTGGCCGGCGTGCCGCGCGCGCAGATCGCGCCGCGCGTGACGGAGCTGCTCGAGCTGGTGGGCCTGGCCGGCAAGGCGCAGGTCTATCCGGCCATGCTGTCCGGCGGGCAGAAGCAGCGCGTGGGCATTGCGCGCGCGCTGGTGCAGCGCCCCGAGATCCTGCTGTGCGACGAGGCCACCTCGGCGCTGGACCCGGAGACCACCGAATCGATCCTGGCGCTGCTGCGCGACATCAACCGCCGCTTTGGCCTGACCGTGGTGCTGATCACGCACGACATGGCGGTGATCCGCCAGGCCTGCGACCGCGTGCTGGTGCTCGACCACGGCCACGTGGTGGAGCTCGGCACCGTGGCGCAGGTGTTCGCCCAGCCGCGGGCCGCCGCCACGCTGGCGCTGCTGCGTCCGCTGCGGCTGGCCAGCGGCGTGGCGAGTGTGGCAAGCGTGGCGGGTATCGACGGCGCGGTGCATGCGGCCAATGAGGTCGGCGCCGGCGCGCGCGCCAATCACGAGGAGGCAGCGGACCATGTTCCCGCCATTGGCTGACAAGTATGTGAAGGCGCTGGGCGAGACCCTGCTGATGACCAGCTCCGCCTGCCTGGTGGTGTTCGTGTGCGGCATGGCGCTGGCGATCGTGCTGACGCTGAGCGCGCCGGGCGGGCTGAGCCCGCGGCCGCGCCTGCACCGCGTGCTGTCGGTGCTGGTCAATACCTTCCGCTCGATTCCCTTCATCATCCTGCTGGTGGCCATGCTGCCGGTCACGCGGCTGATCGTGGGCACCACGATGGGCACCTGGGCGGCGGTGGTGCCGCTGAGCGTGCATCTGATCCCGTTCTTCGCGCGCATTGCCCAGGTCAGCCTCAACGAGATCGACCCGGGGCTGGTCGAGGCCGCGCGCGCGATGGGCTGCCGGCGCTGGCACATCGTGCGCCACGTGCTGCTGCCCGAGGCGCTGCCGGGCATCGTGGGCGGCGCCACGGTCAGCGTGATCGCCATGATCGGCTCGTCGGCGATGGCCGGCGCGGTCGGCGCCGGCGGCCTCGGCGACCTCGCCATCCGCTATGGCTACGAGCGCTACGAGACCGCCGTGATGTTCAACGTCATCGCCATCCTGATCGCGCTGGTGACGCTGGTGCAGTTCGGCGGCGAGCGGCTCGCGCGCCGGTTCGACCACCGGCGCTGAGAGATGCCATCAAAATGATCCTGGCGTCGTTGCGCGGCCTTGCCGTACTACTTGTACTGTCCGCGGCCGCGCGCCTGGCCAGAACCGCTTCGCTTCATCTAGATAGCGTCTCTTGGCGAGTTTTTTTCTAGTGGCGGTACGACGGATCGCTGCGGTCGAGCTGGCGCAGCAGCGCGGCCCAGTGCTTGCGCGTGACCGTGCCGCCGGTGTTGCGGATCGCCACGTCGGCCACCTTGCGGGCCACCGCGTCCGGCGCGATGATCAGCGGCGCGCCGCCGGACTGCGCGGCGAGCTGCGCCGCGCACGCGCGTTCCAGCACGTGCAGTTCCTGGAACGCCTGCGCGATGGTCGGCGCGCAGGTCAGCAGGCCGTGGTTGCGCAGGATGAAGACGTTCTTGTCGCCGAGGTCCGCCACCAGGCGCACGCGCTCGTCGAGGTCGAGCGCGATGCCTTCGTAGTCGTGGTACGCGACCCGCCCGAAGAAGCGCATGGCGTGTTGCGAGATCATCAGCAGCCCGTCGCGCTGCGCCGACACGCCGATGCCGGCCGCGGTGTGGGTATGCAGCACGCAGCCCACGTCGTGGCGCTCGCCGTGCAGCGCGCTGTGGATGGTATAGCCGGCCGGGTTGATGCCCAGGCCGGTATCGTCGCGCACGATCTCGCCGTCGATGTCGACCTTGACCAGGTTGGACGCGCCGATCTCGTCGAAGGTCAGGCCGTAGGCGTTGATCAGGAAATGCTCGTCGGGGCCGGGCACGCGCGCGGAGAAGTGCGTGTAGATGTGGTCGGTCCAGCGGAACTGCGCGGCGAGCCGGTAGGCCGCGGCCAGCTCGACGCGCACCGCCCATTCCTGCGGCGAGACTTCGGCCTGCACGGCGGGGAAATGCAGCGAGGGAAGCTCGAGATCCTGCAAAGCCAGCAGCGGCTCGGTGACGGCGTTCATGCGGCGCTCCATGTTGTGGGGGTGGGTGCCGCACATCATACGGCGGCCCGGGCCGACGCGCCAACGCAGCGAAGCACATATGGAAATGCGGGCGCCGGCGTGCCGTACTCCGGCTCCGGGTCCGGCTCCCTCCGGCGCGGCTCCTGCTGGCAGTGAGCGCTGTTTCTCCGCCAGCGCCATTCCCGACCCGCCCGCGCATGCCATCGTGCCGCTGGCCGACGGCGGCGCGCCATCATGCCGTGCCCGCTAGCCCTTGACCGCGGGCGAGAGCAGGTCCCGCAGGCCGATCGCGAGGTACATCTCGCGGCGCATGCGGTCGGCCACGGCGTTGACCACTTCCGCGCCGTCCTGCGACGGATCGACGTGCACGCGGAACGGGCGCCTGCCGAACGGCAGGCCCACCACGCGGACGATCTCGCGCGCCACTTCGGCGGGGTCGGCGTCCTCGGGTTCCAGGTTCTTCAGGCCTTCGAGCGCCTTGCCGGGCACGTCGGCGTAGGGGCCCTGCTCGTATTCGGCGGCCACCGCGGTATCGGCCGGCTTGCCCGAGTGCGCGAAGTGGTTGGTGCCCTTGGTGAAGGCGCCCGGCACCATGATGGTGGTCTCGATGCCCCAGCGCGCCAGTTCGGTGGAGTACGACACGGCCAGCGCGTCCATCGCGGCCTTGGCGGCGAAGTACGGCGCCAGGAACGGCGGCGTGCCGCCGCGCGTGGACGACGAGCCCACCCACACCAGCAGACCCTTGCCCTGCTTGCGCAGGTGCGGCAGGGCGGCGCGGTTCACGCGCTGCGTGCCGAGCACGTTGACGTCGTACTGCTGCATCAGTTGTGCCGGCGTGAAGGCCTCGGCCGGGCCGAACACCATGTGGCCGGCGTTGTGCACGATCACGTCCAGGCGGCCGGCATCCTGCAGGATGTGGGCGACCGCCGCCGCGGGCGAGGTGTCGGACTGCACGTCCAGCTCGACGGTGCGCAGGTCGGCCTTGTTGTCCCTGGACCATTGGGCGATCTCCGCCACGCGCGGGGCGTTGCGGCCCTGGGTCTCGCGCATCGAGGCGTAGACGATGTGGCCGGCTTGCGCCAGCTCCCTGGCGGTCATCAGGCCGAAGCCGGACGAGGCGCCGGTGACGAGGATGATTTGCGACATGTGGGTCTCCCTAGGAGTGGAAATTCAGGAAAGTGGACTATCTGTTGCCGCGGGCGCGTACCCGGCGCGTCTCCGGAGAGACGGCTTCCGCGTGCCCGCCGCCGTTCCGGGCGGGACCGCGCGGAACGGCGGCGGCCTTACTGCCGGAAGATCTTCTGGTAGTACGCCCGCCCCTGTTCCAGATGGGCATCGAAGGCGAAGCCCCGGTCGAGCATGAGCTGCATCTCGCCCTCGGGAATGCGCATGACGTAGCCATGCTCCGTGGCGACCAGGGCGCCGGGCTTGTCCTGCGTCTGGCGGGTGTTGAACCACTTGCCCGGGTCCGCGTGCCCGCTCGGGAACGACTTGCCGGCGTGCTCGACGCGCCATCCGCCGTCGAGCAGGATCCAGTAGTCGGTATCCGTCGGGCCTTGCGGGCCGCGCCTGGACAGCACGGCGCCGGCATCGACCTCCCACTCGCGCGAGTGGTCGATGACCCACTGCAACTGGTCGGTCGACAGCGAAGTAAAGAACGGCGTGTGCCGCAGCAGGTGCAGGTAGGTAACGGATGGGCGCATGGTCATGTTGTTCTCCGCATCGGCCATGCGCGCGCGGCTGCAGGCCGCGAGCGACAGCACGGATGCCAGTACCGCGGCGGCGGCGCGCAGGCGCAGCCGCCACGGCTTCGCCTGTGCGCCGTTGTGTCGGGTTGCCGGCATGGGGCGCGCAGCCGTGCTCAGGCCAGGCCGCCGTTGGCGCGCAGCACCTGGCCGTTGACCCAGGCACCGTCCGGGCCGGCCAGGAAGGCCACCGCGCTGGCGATGTCCTCGGGCTGGCCCAGGCGCTCCAGCGGGGGCATCTTGGAGAAGGTCTGGATCTGTTCTTCGGTCTTGCCGTTGAGGAACAGCTCGGTGGCCACCGGGCCCGGCGCCACGCAGTTCACCGTGATGCGGCGCCCGCGCAGTTCCTTGACCAGCACGCGCGAGAACGCTTCCACCGCGGCCTTGGTGCCGTTGTAGATCGCGTAGCCCGGCAGGTTCAGCGCCAGCGTCGTGCTCGACAGGTTGATGATGCGGCCGCCGTCGTTCAGGCGCGCGGTCGCCTCGCGCAGCGTGTTGAACACGCCGGTCACGTTGATGCTGAAGGTCTGGGCGAACACCTCGTCGGTGGTCTGCGCGAACGGCATGGTCTTGAGGATGCCGGCGTTGTTGACCAGCACGTCGATCTTGCCGAGCTTGCTCTCGACCTCGTCGAACATGCGGCGCACGTGGTCGACCTTGGACACGTCGGCCTGCACGGCGACGGCCTTGACACCGGTCTGCGCCAGTTCGGCGACGAGCTTGTCGGCCTCACCGGGGTTGGACACATAGTTCACGGCAACCGAGAAGCCATCGGCGGCCAGGCGGCGGGCGATGGCGGCGCCGATGCCGCGCGAGGCGCCCGTGACCAGGGCGATACCGTTCTGTTTGTCGGACATGGTTTCTTGCTCCTTTTCGTTCAGGGGGATGCACTACGGAGATCATGATATTGGTTGCCTTGGGGAAAATAATTGTCTGGCAATGATTATTAGTGTTCCATCTGCATTAACAATACGGGATGTGGAGGGCGTGACGGACCGGTTTCGGAACAGGCGGGGGGTTTGGCGCACATGGCGGCGCGCGGGGGTGTTTCCCCTGGTCGGGAAAGATCGGCCCCGATGTGTCACGCGCGGCGGCGTGCCATGCGTGTTGCCGGAAGATATCGGGAAGGCCGACGGGGCGGCGTCTGGCAACGCCATGCCGGGGGAGGGGGCTATCGGTGAATCACGGCATGCGGCCCGCCCCTG
>NZ_AQPL01000323.1:0-4568 GCF_000395345.1 Cupriavidus sp. WS
ATGCGGCCCGCCCCTGTCCGGGACGGGCCGCATGCCGCTGCCGGCGCGCAGTGGCGCCGGCCCCGGCGAAGTCCGCCGGAGCATGGCGAAGCGGCGGCCGGCGGGCGCCGCCCGGCAAGGCCCGGACGGCGCCAGTCCCGCCGCGCTCAGGCGAGCGCGGGGTAGTCGATGTAGCCTTCCGCGCCCGAGTGGTAGAAGGTTTCCGGCTGCGGCGCGTTGAGCGGCGCGTCGGTCTGCAGGCGGCGCGGCAGGTCCGGGTTGGCGATGAACAACTGGCCGAAGGCCACCGCGTCGGCTTCGCCGGCTTCCAGCACGTGCTGCGCCGTGGCCTTGGTCATGCGCTCGTTGGCGATGTAGACGCCGCCGAAGGCCTGCTTCAAGGCCGGGCCCAGGCGGTTGTCGCCGAGCGCCTCGCGCGCGCAGATGAAGGCGATCTTGCGCTTGCCGAGCTCGCGCGCCACGTAGCCGAAGGTGGCGGCCGGGTCGGAGTCGCCCATCGTGTGCGCGTCGCCGCGCGGCGCCAGGTGCATGCCCACGCGCGACGCGCCCCATACCTCGATGCAGGCGTCTGTCACTTCCAGCAGCAGGCGCGCGCGGTTCTCGATGGAGCCGCCGTAGGCGTCGGTGCGCTTGTTGGTGCTGTCCTGCAGGAACTGGTCGAGCAGGTAGCCGTTGGCGCCGTGCACTTCCACGCCGTCGAAGCCGGCGGCCTTGGCGTTCTCGGCGCCGTGGCGGTAGGCGGCGACGATGCCGGGGATCTCGTCGGTTTCCAGCGCGCGCGGCGTGACGTAGGGGCGCTGCGGGCGCACCAGGCTGACGTGGCCCTGGGCGGCGATGGCGCTCGGCGCCACCGGCAGCTCGCCGTCGAGGAAGATCGGGTCGGAGATGCGGCCCACGTGCCAGAGCTGCAGGAAGATGCGGCCGCCGGCGGCGTGCACGGCATCGGTGACGACCTTCCAGCCGGCCACCTGCTCGTCGGACCAGATGCCCGGGGTGTCGGCGTAGCCCACGCCTTGCGGGGTGACGGCGGTGGCCTCGCTCAGGATCAGGCCGGCCGAGGCGCGCTGCACGTAGTACTGCGCCATCAGCGCGTTGGGCACGCGGCCGCCGCCCACCGCGCGCGAGCGCGTCAGCGGCGCCATGATGACGCGGTTGGGCAGGTCGAGGTCGCCAATGCGGATCGGGTCGAAAAGGGTAGTCATGATTGGTCCGGTATCAGGATAGACAGCAGGGTAGACAGGCACCATCGGTGCGGAAAAACTGCGGCGCTCGCGCGCCGCCGGGGTTCAGAGATCGCGGTGCATCCGTGCCAGGAAAGCCTGGATGGTCTGCTCGTCGCGCTTGAAGAAGATCCACTGGCCGACCCGCTTCGACGTCACCAGCCCCGCGCGCTGCAGCGTGGCGAGGTGCGCCGAGACCGTGGACTGCGACAGCCCGGTGCGCGCATCGATCAGGCCCGCGCACACGCCGATGTCGAGCGGGTGGTCCTGCATGGCGAAGTTCGCTTCCGGGTCTTTCAGCCAGTACAGGATGTTGCGCCGCAGCGGGTTGGCGAGGGCCTTGAGGATGGCGTCGATGTCGATGGCGTCGGAGTCCATTGGGGGCGGGTTGGCTGATGGAGGAAACGGCCTGTTTCGTCTTTTGCCGAAACATATATCCGCTTCTCTCAAAATTAATATCGTAACTATACGATATACATCGCAACCTTGCTGGGGAGCCTCCCGCGCCGCTTTTCGCTTCGCTTCTTGCGCCGCTGCTTGCCTTGCTTTCTGCCGCACTTCCCGTGCCGTCGTGTGTATTGCGCATCATCTGGTTGCTTAAGGAAACCATGTTGGCTAGACTCCATCTGGTTTTCTGACGCAACCAGATGGAGTCTCCATGACCATGAACGCCGCCGCGCCGTGCGCGCGCGCTCCCGCCGCGGCGCCGGCCCGCATGGCCCCCGCGCTGGTGTGGCTGTTCGCGCTGGCCTGCGGGCTCAGCGTGGCCAACGTCTATTACGCGCAGCCGCTGCTCGACGCCGTGGCGCGCGAGTTCGGCTTCGCCGAGAGCGCCGTGGGCATCGTGGTGACGGCCACCCAGGCCGGCTGCGCGCTGGCGCTGCTGCTGCTGGTGCCGGTGGGCGACCTGATGGACCGGCGCCGGCTGATCCTGGCGCAACTGCTGCTGCTGGCGGTGGCGCTCGGCGCGGTCAGCCTGGCCGGCACGCGCGCCGCGCTGCTGGCCGGCATGCTGGCCGTGGGCCTGCTCGGCACGGCCATGACGCAGGGGCTGATCGCGTTCGCCGCCACGCTGGCGGCGCCCGACGAGCGCGGGCGCGTGGTGGGCGCCGCGCAGGGCGGCGTGGTGACGGGGCTGCTGGCGGCGCGCGCGCTGGCGGGCGTGCTGGCCGACCTGGCCGGCTGGCGCGCGGTGTACGCCACCTCGGGCGTGCTGGCGCTGCTGCTGTTCGCGGTGCTGGCGCGCCGCCTGCCGCGCCAGGCCATCGCGCCGGCGCGCCTGGGTTACGCGCGCCTGCTCGGCTCGATGTTCGTGCTGCTGCTCGGCGAGCGCACGCTGCAGATCCGCGGCGTGCTCGCCATGCTGATGTTCGCCGCGTTCAGCGCGTTCTGGACCACGCTGGTGCTGCCGCTGAGCGCGCCGCCGCATGCCATGTCGCACACCGCCATCGGCGCCTTCGGCCTGGTGGGCGCGGCCGGCGCGCTGGCCGCGGCGCGCACCGGCCGGCTGGCCGACCGCGGCCTGGGCCAGCGCACCACCGGCGTGGCGCTGGTGCTGCTGCTCGCCTGCTGGCTGCCCCTGGCGCTGGCGCCGCAGTCGCTGTGGCTGCTGGTGGCCGGCGTGCTGGTGCTCGACCTCGCCGGGCAGGCCATCCACGTCACCAACCAGAGCCTGGTGTTCCGCGTGCGGCCCGAGGCGCACGGCCGCCTGGTGGGCTGCTACATGCTCTTCTACGCACTGGGCAGCGGCGCCGGCGCCATCGCGTCGACCCACGTCTACGCGCGGGCCGGCTGGAGCGGCGTATGCGTGCTGGGCGCGGTCATCAGCCTGGCGGCGCTGGTCTTCTGGGCGCTCACGCTGCGCGCCATGCCCGCGCAGGCAGGCCAGCCCTGAGCTGGCGGCGGCCAGGGGAGCGCGGATGGCGGCCGGGGCTTTCGTTTTCCTTGCGGAGCGGGATCCGTTTCCGGGCGTAAAGTCCGGGTAAATCACGGCACGTTCGCGTCAACCGAACCGCGTCCGTCCGCGTCAGAGCGGTGTCACCCACGCGCTCGCGCGAGCCGAGACAGGACCGCCATGCCTCTTCGCTTTCCACGCCTGACGACAACGTTGTACCTGGCCGTGGCCGTCGCGCTGCTGGCCGCCTGCGCGCAAGGCGGCGGCCCGCGGGACGGCGGCGCGTCCGCCGCCGCGCTCGGGCCGGCCGACCTGCACTGGCTCAACAGCGTGACCTTCGGCGCCGACCAGGCCGGCATCGAGCAGCTGCGCAGGCTGGGCCGCGCGCGTTATCTCGACGAGCAGATCGCGGCGCCGGCGCAGGACGGCGGCGAGCTCGCCGCCGCCATCGGCGCGCTGAGCATCGCGCAGCAAAGCGGCGCGCAGCGCCTGAGCGGCGTGCGCGCCGAGCAGCGGCGCATCAACGCGCTCGCCGACGAAGACGAAAAGCAGAAGGCGCGCGAGGCGCTCAACCGCGCCGGCAGCGAGGTGCTGCTCGACACCAGCCGCCGCCACCTGCTGCGCGCGCTCTACTCGCCGGCGCAACTGCGCGAGCAGATGACGTGGTTCTGGATGAACCATTTCAGCGTGTACTCGGGCAAGGGTTCGGTGCGCTGGGTGCTGGCCGACTACGAGGACCGCGCCATCCGGCCGCGCGCGCTCGGCCGGTTCCGCGACCTGCTGATGGCCACCGTGACCGCGCCCGCCATGCTGGAGTATCTGGACAACGCGCAGAGCGCCGCCAACCGCATCAACGAGAACTACGCGCGCGAGCTGATGGAGCTGCACACGCTCGGCGTGTCGGGCGGCGCCAGCGGCTCGCGCTACACGCAGCAGGACGTGCAGGAGCTGGCGCGCGTGCTGACCGGCCTGGGCATCAACGCCAGCGGCGAGCCGCCGAAGCTGCCGCCGCAGAAGCAGGCGCTGTACCGCGCCGATGGCGTGTTCGAGTTCAATCCGAACCGCCACGACTTCGGCGCCAAGACCCTGCTCGGCCACCGCATCGAGCCGTCCGGTTTTCACGAGGTGGAGCAGGCCGTCGACATCCTTAGCCGCGATCCGGCCACGGCGCGCTTCATCTCGGCCAGGATCGCCGCGCACTTCGTCGGCGACGCGCCGCCGCCGGCGCTGGTCGAGCGCATGGCGGCGGCGTTCACCAGGAGCGACGGCGACATCGCCACCGTGCTGCGCACGCTGTTCCTGTCGCCCGAGTTCGATGCCACGCTGGCCTCCGGCACGCGCCGCTTCAAGGACCCGATGCAGTTCGTGGCGTCGTCGCTGCGGCTGGCCTACGACGGCCGCATGGTGGCCAACCTGCGCCCGGCCATCGGCTGGCTCAACCAGCTCGGCGAGCC
>NZ_AQPL01000324.1:0-4694 GCF_000395345.1 Cupriavidus sp. WS
CTGGCTCAACCAGCTCGGCGAGCCGCTCTACGGCCGCGTCACGCCCGACGGCTACCCCGCCGCGGAAAGCGCGTGGGCCAGCTCGGGCCAGATGGTCAAGCGCTTCGAGATCGCGCGCGCGATCGGCTCCGGGCAGGCCGGCCTGTTCTCGAAGGACGACGGCAAGCCGGCCGAGCGCACGGGTTTCCCGCAGCCGGGCAACCGCGTCTTCTTCGACAGCATCGAAGCCACGCTCGGCCCCGCCACGCGCACGGCCATGACGCAGGCGGCGTCGCAGGCGGAATGGAACACGATACTGCTGTCCTCGCCGGAATGGATGCAGGACTAGACACGACACGGGAGCATCTCATGCAACGACGTGAATGGCTCAAACGCGCCGGCATGGCCGGACTGGCCACGCTGGCGCCCGGCATCGTCGCGCGCGCCTATGCGCTGCCGCAGCAGGCCGACGCGCGCTTCCTGCTGGTGTTCCTGCGCGGCGGCTACGATGCCACCAACGTGCTGGTGCCGGCGGGCAGCGATTTCTACTACGCCGCGCGGCCCACGATCGCCATCGCGCGGCCTGTCGCGCCCGCCGCGTCCGATACGCCGGCCGACCCGCGCGCGGCGCTCTCGCTCGCGGCGGCTTCCGACGGCGGCGCCGACCGCGGCATCGGCGACTGGGCGCTGCATCCCGCGCTCAGGGACAGCATGCTGCCGCTGTGGCGGAAGCGGCAGCTTGCCTTCGTGCCGTTCGCCGGCACCGAGGACCTGTCGCGCAGCCACTTCGAGACGCAGGACGGCGTGGAGGCGGGCCTGCCGCTGGCCGGCGCCAGCGGCGCGCGCAGCGTGGCGTCGCTGCGCGGCACCGGCTTTCTCAACCGGCTGGCCGGCGTCATGGGCGGGCGCGCCGCGCCGGTGGCCTTCACCGACGGCCTGCCGGTGGTGCTGAGCGGATCGCTCAACGTGCCCAACGTCTCGCTCAAGGGCACCGGGCGCACGCCGTTCGACGAGCGCCAGACGCGCGTGCTGGCGCAGATGTACCGCGGCACGCGCTTCGAGTCGCTGATCGACGAAGGCTTCGAGCTGCGCCAGACCGTGGCGCAGGAGGCCGAGGCCATGCAGCGCCGCAACGCCATGCTGGCGCAGGGCGGGCAAGGAGGACAGGGCGAGGGCGATGCCGCGATGGCCGGCCGCATGCAGGAGATGCAGGCGGCCAACCGGCGCGCGCTCAGCGCCCGCGGCTTCGAGCTCGAGGCGCGCCGCATGGCCGGCCTGATGCGCGAGCGCTTCAACCTCGGCTTCATCGACGTGGGCGGCTGGGACACGCACGTCAACCAGGGCGGCGCGCAGGGGCAGCTGGCCAGCCTGCTCGACAACCTCGGGCGCGGCATCGCCGGCTTCGCCGAGGAGATCGGCCCCGCGTGGAACCAGACCACGCTGGTGGTGGTGTCCGAGTTCGGCCGCACCTTCCGCGAGAACGGCACGCGCGGCACCGACCACGGCCACGGCACGGTGTACTGGGTGGCCGGCGGCGCGGTGCGCGGCGGGCGCGTCGCCGGCGAGCAGGTGGCGGTGGAGCAGCGCACGCTCAACCAGAACCGCGACTGGCCCGTGCTCAACGAATACCGCGCGCTGCTGGGCGGCCTCTTCCGGCGCCTCTACGGGCTGGACGACGCGCGCCTGGCGCAGGTGTTTCCCGGCGCGCGCGCCGTGGACCTCGGGCTGGTCTGACAGCGCGGATTCAACCGGCCAGCGCCTTCAGTTCCGCCTGCAGCTTCGCCATTTCCTGCATCACCTCCGCCGTGAACGCGGGGCCTTCCCAGGCGCGGTAGTTCTGCTGCGCGTAGGCCAGCGCGTTCTTGTAGTACAGGAAGGCATTGAGCCGGTTGCGCACGTAGCTGTTGTGCGTGCGCGTGACCTTGCCGGGGCTGCCCATCACGATGGAATTGGGCGGGATCACGGTGCCTTCCTTGAGGAAGGCATGGCCGGCCACGATGCTGTTGTCGCCGATCACGCAGGCGTCCATGATGGTGGCGTTGATGCCGATCAGGCAGTTGTCGCCGATGGTGCAGCCGTGGATGGTGCAGTGATGGGTGATCGAGCAATGGCTGCCGATGAGGGTGGGCGTGCGGTCGCCCACGTGCAGCATGGCGAAGTCCTGGATGTTGGTGTACGCGCCGATCACGATTTCCGTGTGCTCGGCGCGCGCGGCCGCGTTGATCCAGATCGACGCGTGCTCGTGCACCGTGACCTTGCCGTAGAGGTAGGCCGATTCATGCACGTAGGCGCTCGGGTGGATGCGCACGTCGGGTCCGATCACTGCCATTGTCGTCTCCTGGTTGTGATGATGCCGCGATGGTGTCGTGATGGCTGGCTCCGGCCGATTGTACGCGCCGGCCGCCGGCTGCGGATTGTGCCGCGGCGGCGGCGATGCTACCTTCGCTGCATGACGGCGGCCGGTGCCGCCGCGGCCCAGCCTGGGATACCAAATGACAGTTCCTCCTTGCCGGACCGACGCCCGCGCAAAACCGGGCGCGCCCGCGCGGCTCCGCCTGCCGGCGCTGCTGCTGTTGCTGTGCGGCGTCCTCGGCGCCGCGCGGGCGCAGCCGGCCGCGCCCGCGCCCACAGACAACGCCGCCGCCGCCGTGCCCGCCGCATCGGCGGAGCCGCCGCCGGCCGCGCCGGGCACCATCTGCGACACCGGCTGGTTCCGCTCCGGCGCCCGCACGCAGATGGAAGCCGACGGCGACATGCCGATGTCGATCACCATGACGATCCGCCACCCGGTGCGCACCGAGACCGGCTGCAGCGCCTGGCTGACGATCCATTCCAAGTCCGCGCTGGCGGCGATGATGGGGCCGCCGGTGGTGATGGACCAGGTGCACCACATGAATTTCGACCGCGCGGCCGGCGGCACCGGCGGCACGGTCAGCAGCCAGCGCGCCACCATCAATGCGCGGGCGCGCTATACGCGCCTGTTCGGCGAGGCCTCGTTCCAGGGCCACGGCGTGCTCAGCTACGCCGGCCTGGCGGTGCGCGAAGGCGCGGTGCTGCCCGGCGAGACGCTCACCTCCAGCCTCGACCTGGAGATCCACAGCCTGGCCACCGACGCCTTCGTCACCACCATCCGCGCGCCGTCGGCCTCCGTCACCATCGGCGAGCGGCGCGTGGGCCGCGCGCGCGCCATCGAGACCACGCTGGGCCGCCGCGAGTGCATGCCGATCACCTACGAGAAGCGCAACTCGCTCGGCCCGGTGCTGATGGGCGACGAGGTGATTCAGACCGAACCCGCGGTCATGGAGATCACCGACTGGTACTGCCCCACGGAGTCCTTCGTGCTGCGCACGGAGGTGCGGCAGAAGGGCAAGGTCGAGACCATCGACACCACCGCGCTGGGCCTGCTGGGAGACGACCAGCCGTGAGACCCCGCGCGGCGGCGCGGAAAAATCTGCGGCGCGGAAAAAATAGCTTGCAATTGAATCGTGCACGATATAAATTACGGCTCATGGACACGAAACGCACTCCCCGGAACAAGCAGGCAGCGCCCGGCGCCGGTCTCGACAGCGCCTCCGTGCTGCTGCTGGACCACCAGTTCTGCTTTTCCGTGTATGCCACTTCGCTGGCCCTGAACAAGCTTTACCGCAAGTTGCTGGCGCCGCTGGGCCTGACCTATCCGCAATACCTCGTGATGATGGTGCTGTGGGAGGCCGATGGCCTGACGGTGTCGGACATCGGCGCGCGCCTGCACCTGGACTCGGCCACGCTGACGCCGCTGCTCAAGCGCATGGAAGCGCAGTCGCTGCTGCGCCGCGAGCGCGCCGCGGCCGACGAGCGGCAGGTCATCGTCACGCTGACCCCGCACGGGCGCGCACTGCGGCAGCAGGCAGAGGCGGTGCCGCGCGCGGTGCTGTGCGCGGCCGATTGCGGCATCGAGAAGATCGCGTCGGTCAAGGCGGAGCTCGACAAGTTGCGCGAGCGCTTCGCCGACGCGGGCAGTTGAATGGGCGGTTGAAGAAAGGCGCGGGCGAATGCCCCGCCGGAACGCAATATATATAGTGCGCGATTTAATCGCCAGCGATGTTGAGCGCCGCAACCGGGCACTGGCGATGCGCGGCAGATAGTAGATAGTAAGTAGCAGCAGGCAGCAGCAGGCAGCAGCACACGGCAGTATCGCAGCAGGCAGTACCCCATAACCCCTCGGCTCCCCGGAGCCGGCAGTGTCACTCTCAGTCAACGAACCGGAGATTCATCATGTCGATCGAAAAAGTCCTTTACCGCGCCAGCGCCAGCGCCACCGGAGGCCGTGACGGCCGCTCGGTGTCTTCCGACAACGTGCTGGACGTCAAGCTGGCCACCCCGCGCGAGCTGGGCGGCGCGGGCGGTGTCGGCACCAACCCCGAGCAACTGTTCGCCGCGGGCTATTCGGCCTGCTTCCTGGGCGCGCTGAAGTTCGTCGCGGCCCGCGAGAAGATCGCGCTGCCCGCGGATACCTCGATCACCGGCCAGGTCGGCATCGGCGCGATTCCCACCGGCTTCGGCATCGAGGTGGACCTGAACATCTCGCTGCCCGGCGTGGACCGCGCCGTCGCGCAGTCGCTGGTCGACAAGGCCCATATCGTGTGCCCGTACTCGAACGCCACGCGCGGCAACATCGACGTGCGCCTGACGCTGATCTGAGGCGCCGCGCCGGCGGCCCGCCTCCGCACGGGGAG
>NZ_AQPL01000325.1:0-15039 GCF_000395345.1 Cupriavidus sp. WS
GGCGGGCCGCCAGCATGCTCTAGAATCGCGGCAGGACAAGGCTTGCCATCCGGCAACGCCTTGCACCGCCACGAAAACAAGAACGGAGACACCGTGCGTTACGAACTGACGGACCTGCGCCTGTTCCAGGCCATTGCCGAAGCGCAGAACCTGTCCAGCGGGGCCTCCGCGATCCACATCACGGCATCCGCCGCCAGCTACCGCCTGAAGAACCTCGAGCATGCGATGGGCACGCCGCTGTTCGTGCGCAACGCGCGCGGCATGGAGCTCACGCCCGCCGGCCAGACCCTGCTCGCGCACGTGCGCGAACTGCTGCAAGGGGTGGAGCGCATGCATGGCGAAGTGGGGCGCTTCTCGGCGGGCCTCAAGGGCCATATCCGCCTGCTGGCCAACAGCAGCTCGCTCAACGGCTTCATCATCCCCAGCGTGAGCCGCTTCCTGGCGGCCAACCCGGACGTCAACATCGACCTCGAAGAACGCGCCAGCCAGGCCATTCCCGCCGCGGTGGCGGCGCAGGAGGCCGACATCGGCATCCTCGCCGGCGACATCGATGCCGGCGGCGTGCGCGCCGAGCGCTATGCCGTGGACGAACTGGTCCTCGCCGTGCCGCCCGACCATCCGCTCGCGCGGCAGGCCGAGCTGCGCTTCGGCGCGGCGCTCGAATTCGATTTCGTCTGCATGAGCCGCGGCAGCAGCAATTTCCTGTTCCTGCGCGACATGGCGCAGCGCGCCGGCAAGAGCCCCAACGTGCGCCTGCACGCGCACAGCTTCGAGGCCGCGCTGTCGCTGGTGGAGGCCGGCGTGGGCGTGGCGCTGGTGCCGCGCAGCGTGGCCGCGCAGGCGCTGCGCGAGGCGCGCGTGGCCGGCGTGCGGCTGGCCGAGCCGTGGGCGCGCCGCGAGCTGAACCTGATCGTGCGCGCGGAGCGCAAGCTGCCGTCCTTCACCGCGGCCTTCGTGCAGTTCCTGCTGGACGATCCGCGCGTGGCGGCCACGCGGGAAGACGTCCCGCCGCCGGGCCGGGAGGCATGAATAAACCGACTTCGTTTCGGTTGATTAAATCATTTCAAGAATACGTGGCGGGTCATTACACTTTCTTCGTGTACTCCTGATGACAGGGGTGCGCACAAGGAAAAACACAATGACCAAAAAGCAAAAGCTGGCCGCCGCGCTGGCACTCTCCCTGCTCGCCACGTCACCGGCGTGGAGCGCCGGCACGCCCTCGCAAGCCCTCTCCCCGACCGCCTCCGATACTTCCCCTTCCGCCCCCGCCACCAGGGCGAGCCGCGTGGCCGCGCTGTTCGGCAGCCCCGCCGACCTGCGCGCCACCACGCGCACCGTGACGCTCACGCCTGGCATGAACTACGTCAACGTCGCCTCCGGTGAATCGGTGGCCTTCAACGCCGGCGGCAGGAGCGCGGGCTGGACCTTCCTCGAGGCCGCCGGCGGCACCTCGTTCGACATGGCGCTGATCCTGCCGGACCTGCCGCAGGCCAGGGGCATCCGCGTGTACGTGGGCGCCAGCGACGTGTTCCACGGCGGCTGACGCGCGCGGCGGCGGGCTGACGGCGTTGGCGGCCCGGCAGATGTGAGCGCGGGCCGGCGCGCCGCCGGCCGAGCGTTCCAATTCCACGAACTGCCGGTTCGAATTTTTCGGATGGCCCGATGGCGGGCGCGAAAAATATACTGGCTGCCAGCTCCAGGCCCGTGGAAGGCGGCTCCTTCGTCTCATGCCGGTCCGGCGGCGACATACAAGAACGATTCATCCGGAGACAGCCGTGAAACCCTTCCAGGCCCGCCTGCGCCTGCTCGCCTTGTGCGGCAGCATCTTTTCCACCTTCCTCGCGGCCGGCGCCGCGCACGCGCAGCCGGCCGCGGCCGAAGCGTGGCCCGCCAAGCCGGTGACCATCGTGGTGGCGTTCGCGCCCGGCGGCATGACCGACATCGTCGGGCGCCTGCTGGCCGCCGAGCTGTCGCAGGCGTTCAGGCAGAGCTTCGTGGTGGAGAACCGTCCCGGCGCGGCCGGGCAGGTCGCCACCGAGTACGTGGCGCGCAAGCCCAGTGACGGCTACACGCTGCTGCTCAGCGCGACCGGCCACGTGATCGGCCCGGCGGTGCAGAAGAACGTGCGCTATCAGCCGGTGAAGGATTTCGAGCCGATCGCGCTGATCGCCAAGGCGCCCAACATGCTGGTGGTGAACCCGTCCGTGCCGGCCCACACGCTGCCGGAGTTCATCAAGTGGGCCAAGGCGCAGCCGAGCGTGCCCTACGGCTCGGCCGGCGTGGGCGGCTCCACGCACCTGGCCGGCGAGCTGTTCCGGCAGGTGGCCGGCGTGCCGCTGGTGCACGTGCCGTACAAGGGCGCGTCGCCGTCCACCAACGACGTGGTGGCCGGGCAGATCCCGATGGTGTTCCAGGATTCGATGAGCGTGTCCGCCTTCATCGCCGCCGGCAAGCTGCGGCCCATCGCCGTCACCAGCGCCGAGCGCAGCAAGCTGTTTCCCGAGCTGCCGACCATCGCCGAGGCCGGCTTCAAGAACTACGACCTCTACACCTGGCTCGGCCTGTACGCGCCGGCCGGCACCGCGCCGGACATCGTGGCGCGCCTGAACCGCGAGGCCAACCGCATCATGCGCTCGCCCGCGATGGCCGAGAAGCTGCGCAAGCAGAGCGCCGAGGCCGGCGGCACGCTCGACCCGGCGGCGTTCCGCCAGTACGTGGAGGCCGAGGTGGCCAAGTGGCAGCGCACGGTGCAGGTCACCGGCGTGAAGGTGGACGAGTGAATCCCCGCTCAATCCGCTCGACCCACTCAATCCATTCGACCCACTCAACCCATCGCGGAGCGGCTTCCATGCACGGCAGCACAGGCGCGCCCACCGACAGCGAAACCCGGGGCGCGGACACTTTCTATTTCGCCAGCCTGGCGCGGGGCAGCTTCGTCATGCCGCGCTGCGCGGACTGCGGGCGCTGGCATTTCTTCCCGCGCGTGCTGTGCCCGCACTGCGGCTCCGACGCGCTGGCCTGGCAGGCGCCCTCGGGCGGCGCCACGGTGTATTCCACCACCACGGTGCACCGGCCGGAAGGCGACTACAACGTCAGCCTGATCGACCTCGACGAAGGCCCGCGCATGATGAGCCGGGTCGCGGGCGTGGCGCCGGACGCGGTGCGCATCGGCATGCGCGTGCGCGCGCGGATCGCGCAGGAGGCGGCCGGGCCGCTGCTGGAATTCGTCGTCGCGCAGGTGCAGCCATGAGCGACACGCACGGCACGCGGCGCGGCGCCGTCGCCATCCTCGGCACCGGGCTGGCCGGCCTGGGCCACGCGGGCGGGCGCACCGAGCAGGAGATCATCGCGCAGGCGGCGCACGCGGCGGTGCGGGCCAGCGGCCTGCGCATGCGCGACATCGACGGCGTCATCACCGCCAGCCTCACCTCGCCCTGGTGGGTGATGCGCATGGCCGAGTATCTCGGCATCCGGCCGCGCTTTTCCGACAGCACCATGTTCGGCGGCTCGTCCTTCATCGCCGACCTCAAGATCGCGGCGATGGCCATCGAGGCCGGCGAGTGCGACAACGTGCTGGTCTGCTACGGCGCCACGCCGCGCAGCGCGCCGAGCAGCACGCGCCAGAACCAGATGCGCGCCGAGCTGGACCCGCAGCCCTACGAGCATCCGTACAAGCCGTTCAACCCGCCCAGCAGCTACGCGCTGGCGGCGGCGCGCCACATGCACCAGTACGGCACCACGCGCACGCAGCTGGCCGAGGTGGCGGTGGCCGCGCGCAAGTGGGCGCAGCGCAACCCCGATGCGTTTGCGCGCGGCCCGCTGAGCGTGGACGACGTGCTCGGCGCGAAGATGATTTCCGATCCGCTCACGGTGCGCGACTGCTGCCTGGTGACGGACGGCGCCGGCGCCTTCGTGGTCACGCGCGCCGACCGCGCGCGCGGCCTGCACGCCAGCCCCGTCTACGTGCTCGGCTGCGGGCACGCGCACTGGCACCGGCAGATCTCGTGCATGGACGACGTGACCGTGACCCCGGCCGTGGAGTCGGGCCGCAAGGCCTTCGCCGAAGCCGGCCTGACGCCGGCCGACATCGACGTGGTGGAGCTGTACGACGCCTTCACCATCAACCCGATCCTGTTCCTGGAGGACCTCGGCTTCTGCGCCAAGGGCGAGGGCGGCGCCTTCGTCTCGGGCGGGCGCATCGAGCCCGGCGGCGCGTTCCCGATGAACACCAACGGCGGCGGGCTGTCGTGCACGCACCCGGGCATGTACAGCATCTTCCTGGTGATCGAGGCGGTCGCGCAACTGCGCCGCGAGGCCGGCGCGCGCCAGGTGCCGGGCGCGCAGGTGGCGCTGGTGCACGGCAATGGCGGCGTGCTGTCGAGCCAGGCCACGGCCATCCTGTCCACCGCAGTCTGAACCTTCACCGCATCTTCGCGAGCCTGCCATGACACTGCCTTCCGCCAGCACCCCGGACAACATCGCCCTGAGCCCGACCGTGCGCTACCAGTGCCACGGCCGCGTGGCCGTGCTGCTGATCGACAACCCGCCGGTCAACGGCCTCGGCGATACCGTGCGCCTGGGCTTGTACGAAGGACTGGCCGCGGCGGCGCGCGACGACACCGTCGCCGCCGTGGCCATCCTCGGCGCCGGCAAGGCGTTCTGCGGCGGCGCCGACATCCGCCAGTTCAATACGCCGGCGGCCAGCGCGCGGCCCACGCTGCGCGAGGTGATCGCGCGCATCGAACAGTCCGCCAGGCCGGTGGTGGCGGTCATCCACGGCGTGGCGCTGGGCGGCGGCATGGAGCTGGCGCTCGGCTGCCACTACCGCATCGCCAGCGCCGATGCCAGCCTGGGCCTGCCCGAGGTCAACCTCGGCCTGGTGCCGGGCGGCGGCGGCACGCAGCGGCTGCCGCGCCTGATCGGCGTGGCGGCGGCGCTGGACCTGATCCAGTCCGGCCGGCCGGTGCGCGGCGAGCGCGCGCTGGCGCTGGGCATGGCCGATGCGCTGATCGAGGGCGAACCGCTCGCCGCCGCGCTGGCTTTCGCGCGGCGCGTGGCGGACCTGCCGGGCGCGCATCCGGTGATCGCGCGCCGGCCGCGCGCCGACGGCGCGGGCGTGGACTTCGCCGCGCGCGTGGCCGCGGTCGGCGCGCGCGCCCGCAACGCGCTGGCGCAGCGCGCCGCGATCGCCTGCGTGGAGGCGGCGACGCGCATGCCGCTGGAGGCGGGGCTCGATGCCGAGCGCGCGCATTTCGACCAGCTCGTGGCCGGCCCGGAATCGCAGGCGCTGCGCCACCTGTTCTTCGCCGAGCGCGAGGCGCCCAAGGTCGCCGCCGCGCCGGCGGGCGAGGCGCCGCGCGAGGTGGCGACCGAGGTGGCGCGCGTGGGCATCCTCGGCGCCGGCACGATGGGCGCGGGCATCGCGATGGCGTTCGCCAACGCCGGCATCCCGGTGACGCTGTGCGAGCAGCGCGAGGACGCGCTGGCGCGCGGCATGGCGCAGATCCGCCGCAACTACGAGATCACCGCGGCCAAGGGCAAGCTCACGCCGCGGGACGTCGCGCAGCGCATGGCGCGCATCACGCCCACGCTCGCCGACACGGAGCTGGCGCAGGCCGACCTCGTGATCGAGGCGGTGTTCGAGGACATGGCCGTCAAGCAGGCCGTGTTCGCCCGGCTCGACGCGATCTGCAAGGCGGGCGCGATGCTCGCCACCAATACCTCGCGGCTGGACGTCGACGTCATCGCGGCGGCGACCTCGCGCCCGCGCGACGTGATCGGGCTGCACTTCTTCAGCCCCGCCAACGTGATGAAGCTGCTGGAAGTGGTGCGCGGCCGGCAGACCGCGCCGGCGGTGGTCGCGGCCTGCATGAAGCTGGCCCGGGACATCGGCAAGATCCCGGTGCTGGTGGGCGTGTGCGAAGGCTTCGTCGGCAACCGCATGCTCACGCCGTACTGGCGCGAGGCCGGTTTCCTGCTGGAAGAGGGCGCCTCGCCGCGCCAGGTGGACGGCGCGCTGACCGGCTTCGGCATGGCGATGGGCCCGCTGGCGATGGCCGACCTCGCCGGCATGGACATCAACTGGGCCACGCGCAAGCGGCTGGCGCCGACGCGGCCGGCCCACCTGCGCTACTCGAAGGTGGCCGACCGCATCTGCGAGCTGGGCCGCTTCGGCCAGAAGACCGCGGCCGGCTACTACCGTTACGAAGCCGGCAGCCGCGCGCCGCTGCCGGACCCGCTGGTCGACGAGATCATCCGCGCCTGCGCGGCCGAGGCCGGCATCGCGCGCCGCGCGGTGGACGACGCGGAAATCGTCGAGCGCTGCATGCTGGCGCTGGTCAACGAAGGCGCGCGCATCCTGGAAGAGGGCATCGCGCGGCGCGCCTCGGACATCGACGTGGTGTACGTGCATGGCTACGGCTTCCCGGCGTGGCGCGGCGGGCCGATGTTCCACGCGCAGCGCCTGGGCCTGGCGCGGGTGCTGGAGCGCATCCGCGCGCTCGAAGCCGCCCACGGCGGGCACTGGGCGCCCGCGCCGCTGCTGGTGCGGCTGGTGGCCGAGGGGCGCGCCGCGTTCGACGTGGACTGAGGGGCGGGACGAGCGGCGCTTCGCCGCCGCCGCCGCGCGCATGGCGCGTGCCGGCCTGCTATGCTCCGGGCTTTACCAGCCATCATGGAGTCGAGCGTGCACGCGCCTTCCGCCGCCGGTTCGCGCCGGACGAACCCCCGCCCCGGCCGCCGCGCGGCGACGCCGGCATGACGGCGCGGCCGCTCCTGCTGCGCCTGCCGCCGTGGCTGCGCCCGCTGCTGCGTCCGCTGCTCGACCCGGCGCGCCGCTACCGGCACGCGCGGCTGATCCACTCGGTGCGCGTGGCGCTCGGGCTGCTGGCCTCGATCGCGCTGACCACCGGCATGGACATCCCGCACGGCGAATGGGCCTCGATCACGCTGCTGGTGGTGGTCGGCGGCCTGCAGCACCAGGGCAACATCCGCCGCAAGGCGGCCGAGCGCGCGCTCGGCACGCTGATCGGCGCGGGCGCGGGGCTGGCGATCATCCTGCAGCAGTCGTGGCTGCAGGTGCCGCTGCTCAGCTACGCGCTGATCGCGGTCGCCTGCGCCGTGTGCGCGTATCACGCGATCGGCAAGGGCGGCTACATCGCGCTGCTGTCGGCCATCACCATCTTCATCGTCGCCGGCCACGGCGAGAACGCCATCGCCGACGGCCTGTGGCGCACGGCCGACGTGCTGATCGGCATCGCGGTGGCGCTGCTGTTCTCGTTCGCGCTGCCGCTGCATGCCACCTACACCTGGCGCCACAAGCTGGCCGAGGCGCTGCGCAGCTGCGCGCGCATGCAGACCGCCATCGCGCTCGACGCGGACCTCGACGCCGCCGCCCTGCAGCGCGCGATGACGCTGCAGGGCGGCCTGCTGGTGGCGCTGCGCGGGCTGATGCCGTCGGTGGCCAAGGAGACCGACATCCCGATGGCGCAGCTGGAGTCGATCCAGCACGGGCTGCGCGTCTGCATCAGCCTGCTGGAGGTGCTGGCCGCGGTGCGGCCGCGGCAGGAAGGTGCGGAAGACGGCGCGGAAGACGGCGCCGCCGTGCGCGCCCAGCTGGTGGCGACGGCGCGGCGCATGCAGTCGATGCTGATCGGCATGGCGCGCGCGCTGGTCCACGGCGTGCCGGCGCGGCTGGCCGCGCGCGGCGCCGCCGTGCCCGCCATGCCGGCGCTGTCAGGGCCGTGGGCGGGCTACCTGTCGCTCACGCAGCGGCTGGAGTGCGAGTTCGCGCAGGTGCGCGAGGCGCTGGCCGCCACCGCCGGGCAGTGGAACCTCTGATGCCGGCGCGGCGCTAGCGCAGCACGAAGCCGCGCTCCCGCACCGCCTGCGAGTCGAGCCCGATCTGCACCGTGAAGTCGCCCGGCTCGGCAACGTAGTCGAGCTGCGCGTTGAAGAACTTCAGCATGTCCTCGTCGATGGTGAAGCGCACCTCGCGCGCCTCGCCCGCCTTGAGCATGAGCTTGCGGAAGCCCTTGAGTTCCTTCACGGGCCGCACCACCGAGGCGGCGACGTCGCGCAGGTAAAGCTGGACCACGGTCTCGCCGTCGCGCGGGCCGGTGTTCTTCACCGTCACGCTGGCCTCGATGCGGCCGCCGCGCGCCATCGCCGGGCTCGACAGCGCCACCTCGGACACGCTGAAGTCCGTGTAGCTCAGGCCGTAGCCGAACGGGTAGAGCGGGCCGGGCTGCTCCTCGAAGTATTGCGAGGTGTAGTTGGGCGGCTCGCCCGGCCGGTACGGGCGGCCGATGCGCGGGTGGTTGTAGTAGGTCGGGATCTGGCCGAGCGAGCGCGGAAAGGAGATCGGCAGCTTGCCGGCGGGGTTGTAGTCGCCGAACAGCACGTCGGCGATGGCGTGGCCGCCCTCGGTGCCGGCGTACCAGGTCTCGAGCAGCGCGTCAGCGTTTTCCTTCTCCCAGCCGAGCGTGAGCGGGCGGCCGTTCATCAGCACCACCACCAGCGGCTTGCCGGTGGCCTTGAGCGCGCGCAGCAGCGCGTCCTGGCTGCCCGGCAGCGACAGGCTGGTGCGGCTCGACGCCTCGTGCGACATGCCGCGCGACTCGCCCACCGCGACCACGATGGTGTCGGCGCCGCGCGCGGCCGCCACGGCCTCGGCCAGCATCTCGTCCGGGGCGCGCTTGTCCTGCACGATCTCCGGCTTGTCCCAGTTCATGAAGTTCAGGTAGCCGACCACGCCGGCGTCGTCGGTCACGTTGGCGCCGCGCGCGTAGACCACGCGGCCACTGGCGCCGAGCGCGTCGCGCACGCCCTGCAGCAGCGTGACCGACTGCCCGGACTTGCCGGCGGCCGACCAGCTGCCCATGATGTCGATGGGCGCGTCGGCCAGCGGGCCGATCACGGCGATGGTGCCGGCCTTCTTCAGCGGCAGCGTCTGCGCGCGGTTTTCCAGCAGCACCAGCGAGCGGCGCGCGGCCTCGCGCGCCGCCGCGCGGTGCAGGCGGCTTTCCGCGTCGATGTCGGGCGGGTCCTGCTCGGCCTTGCCGATGCGCCGGTACGGGTCCTGGAACAGCCCCATGTCGTATTTGGCGCCGAGCACCTCGCGCACCGCGCCGTCGATGTCGCGCATGGGCACCTCGCCCGCCTTCACCAGCCCGGGCAGGTAGGCCAGGTAGGCCGAGTCGTGCATGCTCATGTCCACGCCGGCGCGGATCGCCAGCCGCGCCGCCTCGCGCCCGTCCTTCGCCACGCCGTGCTTGGTCAGCTCGTCGATGGCGCCGTGGTCGCTCACCGTGACGCCCTTGAAGCCCCAGCTCTTGCGCAGCAGGTCGCGCAGCAGCCAGGTGTTGGAGGTGGCCGGCACGCCGTTGACCGAGTTCAGCGCGATCATGACGCCGCCGGCGCCCGCGTCGACGCCGGCGCGGTACGGCGGCAGGTAGTCCTGGTACATGCGCAGCGGGCTCATGTCGACCGTGTTGTAGTCGCGCCCGCCTTCGACCGCGCCGTACAGCGCGAAGTGCTTGACGAAGGCCATCACGCTGTCGGCGCCCGCTGGCGAGCCGCCCTGGAACCCCTTGACGCTGGCGCGCGCGTACTGCGAGACCAGGTAGGGGTCTTCGCCGAAGCCCTCCGAGGTGCGCCCCCAGCGCGGATCGCGGGCGATGTCGACCATCGGCGCGAAGGTCGCGTCGAGGCCGTCGGCGCTGGCCTCGATGGCGGCGATGCGCGCGCTCTGCGTCACCGTGGCGAGGTCCCAGCTCGAAGCGAGCCCGAGGCTGATCGGGAAGATGGTGCGGTGGCCGTGCACCACGTCGTAGGCGAAGAAGATGGGAATCTTCAGGCGGCTGCGCCGGACCGCGGCGTCCTGCAGCGGCCGGTTCTCCGCGGGCGTCACCGAATTGAAGGTGCCGCCCACGCGGCCCGCGGCGATCTCCTCGAGCAGCCGCGGCTGGGGCATGTCCGCGCCGATGCTGATCAGGCGCAGCTGGCCGATCTTCTCGTCCAGCGTCATGCGTTTCATCAGGTCCGCGATGAATGCGTTCTTGTCGCCGGCGTGGCCGGGGGCGGGACCGGCAAGCACCGGCGAGCAAACAAGACTGGCCGACAGGGCCAGCGAAACAAGCATTCTCATCTGATTGTCATCCAAGTGGCGCGGCAGGTCCGGCGCACCGCGATAGTGCGCGCTGGCCGTCCTGCCGGCTGTCCGCGCGTGCCAGAACAGGCACACGAGGCAAAATTCGTTGTCTTTTTGCGCTGCGCCCGCAGTTTACCGCCACTACACTAGCAACTTTCGCCGCGCGCATACCGCGCCAGCCTGTTCCAACGTGCCTTTCCTGGAGAGATTCGTGTTTTTCGCAGTCATTGCCGCGTCGTTACGTCCCAAGATGCGAGCCGCCGCGCCGGCGCTCATGGCCACCCTGACCTTGCTGTGCGGCGCCCCGGCCTGGGCCTTCTCGCTGGACGACGTGACCGCCCGCGCCAAGGCCCTGGCGGACAAGCCGTATGCCGCGCCGGCCAGCAACCTGCCGCCCGCGTTCAGCCAGATGCAGTTCGCCGACTACATCAAGATCCAGCCGCGCCGCGACCAGCTGGAATGGAAAGACCAGGACACGCCGTTCCGCCTCGGCTTCTACCACCAGGGCATGCAGTTCAGCGCGCCGGTGCGCATCAACGAGATCGTCGGCAACGCGGTCAGCGAGGTCAGGTACGACCCGGCGCGCTTCGACTTCGGCGACCTCAAGCTCGACAAGGACGCGACCAGCAAGCTCGGTTATGCCGGTTTCCGCGTACTCTACCCGATCAACCGCGCCGACAAGCTCGACGAGGTCATGAGCGTGCTCGGCGCCAGCTATTTCCGCGTGATCGGCAAGAACCAGGTCTACGGCCTGTCCAGCCGCGGCCTGGCCATCGACACCGGGCTGCCGGTGGCCGAGGAATTCCCGGCCTTCCGCGAATTCTGGATCGCGCGGCCCGCGCCCGGCGACAAGCACGTGGTGTTCTACGCGCTGCTCGACTCGCAGCGCGCCACCGGCGCCTACCGCTTCGACCTCTACCCCGGCGAGGACACCGTGCTCAAGGTGCAGGCGCGCGTGTTCCTGCGCGGCAAGGCGCTCAACCTCGGCGTGGCGCCGCTGACCAGCATGTTCCTGTTCGGGCCGAACCAGCAGCGCGACCAGTACAACTTCCGCCCCGCGCTGCACGACTCCAACGGCCTCGCCATCCATGCCGGCAACGGCGAATGGCTGTGGCGGCCGCTGAACAACCCGCGCGACCTCGCCATCAGCAGCTTCGAAGTCACCAACCCGCGCGGCTTCGGGCTGCTCCAGCGCGGGCGCGAGTTCTCCGCCTACGAAGACCTCAAGGACCGCTACGACCTGCGCCCGAGCGCGTGGATCGAGCCGCAGGGCGACTGGGGCAAGGGCCACGTGCAACTGGTGGAGATCCCCACGCCCGACGAGACCAACGACAACATCGTCGCGTTCTGGAAGCCGGACGTGCTGCCGCCGCGAGGCCAGCCGCTGCGCGCCGACTACACCATGCACTGGACCATGAACGAGAGCGCGCTGCTCGGCAAGGACGTGGCCTGGGTCAAGCAGACGCTGCGCTCGGCCGGGGAAATCACCCAGGCCAACCTGATCCGCCATCTCGACGGCAGCACCGGGCTGCTGGTCGATTTCGAAGGCCCGGTGCTGGCCAGTCTGCCCGCCGGCACGCAGGTCGGCTCGCAGGTCAGCGTGAGCGACAACGCGGAGATCCTGGACAAGGTGCTGGAGCCCAACCCCGTCACCGGGGGCTGGCGCCTGAGCCTGCGCGTCAAGGTCAAGGACCCCGGCAAGGTGGTGGAGATGCGCGCGGCGCTGGTGGCCGGCGGCAAGCCGCTGAGCGAGACGTGGAGCTACCAGTTGCCGCCGCGCTCGGTGGGCGGCTGAGGCATTGAAGACCTGCGGGACGGAGCGGCGGGGCCGGATCGCCGCGTCGGCGGCGGCCCTGGCCGCTCCGGCCGCCCCGGCCGCTTCTACCGCTTCTACCGTTCCTGCCGCTTGCGCCGCAGGAACTCGCTCATGTAGCGCTGCGGCTCGCCGGTCTCGAAGGCGCTGCCGAATTCCTTCACGCTGTTGGCGATGGACACGTCCAGCGGCGCGTCTTCCCACTCGCGCAGCAGGCGCTTCTGCTGGCGCACCACGGCCGGGCCGAAGCCCGCCAGCAGGGCGGCGACGCGCTCCACCTCGGCGTCGAGCCCGGCCAGCGGCACCACCTTGCTGACCAGGCCCCATGCCAGCGCTTCGCGCGCGTCGGCGAGCTCGCCGGTCAGCAGCATCCACGTGGCGCGCGCGTTGCCGACCAGGCGCGGCATCAGCGCGGCGTGGATCACCGAGGGAATGCCGACCTTCACTTCGGGCATGCCGAGCTGGGCGTTGTCGGCGGCGATGCGGATGTCGCAGGCCAGCGCCAGCTCCAGCCCGCCGCCGAGGCACCAGCCCGGCATGCGCGCGATCACCGGCGCGGGGAAGTGCCGCAGCGCGTCGCACAGGCCGCGCAGGCCGCTGATGAACGCCTCGCCGCTGGCGCGCGTCAGCGCGGCCATTTCCTTGATGTCGGCGCCGCCGACGAAACCCTTCTCGCCGGCGCCGCGCACGATCAGCACGCGCACGCCGTCGCGCCCGGCCAGCTCCCGCACGGCCGCGGTGAGCGCGGCGATCACCGGCGTGCCGAGGATGTTGAGCGAGCCGGCCTCGCGGATGGTGAGCGTGGCGACGCCGCGCCCGTCGATCTCGACGCCGGCGTGGTTCAGCGTGGTGTCTGTCGGTGTCATGGTCGCGCCTTACTGCAGTCTGGTGAAATGGATGTCTTCGACGACCTGCTTCCAGTGCGCGTTCTGGCCGCGGATCAGGTCGGCGAAGGCCTTGCGCGACATCGGGCTGGGAATGGCGCCCTGCTTCTCGATGGCGGCCACCACCTCGGGCTCGGCCAGCACGCGGCGCACGGCGTCGTTGAGCTGGTCGAGGATGGCGGCCGGCGTGCCGGCGGGCGCGCCGAGGCCGAACCACGAAGGATTGTTCATCGCCGGCAGGCCGGCCTCGGCGTAGGTGGGCACGTTGGGCAGCACCTTGAGGCGCTGCCTGGCCGCCACCGCGAGCGGGCGCAGGCGCCCGCCCTGGATCAGGCCGGAAGACGACGGGATGTTGTCGAACACCACCTGGATCTGTCCCGCCACCGCGTCGTTCAGCGCCGGGCCCAGGCCCTTGTAGGGCACGTGCAGCATCTTCGTGCCGGTCTCGCTCATGAACAGCTCGCCGTTCATGTGGCTCAGGCCGCCGTTGCCGGACGAGCCGAACGAATACTTGCCGGGCTCGGCCTTGAGCAGCTTGATGAAGGCGGGCAGATCGGCGGCCGGGAAGGCCGGGTTGACCACCAGCACGTTGGGCACGTCGGCCAGGTTGCTGATGGGGTCGAAGTCCTTGACCGGGTCGTAGGCGGTCTTGGCGTACACGTTGGGATTGACCGCGTGCGAGCTTTCCACCTCCATCACCAGCGTGTAGCCGTCCGCGGGCTGCTTGGCGGCATAGGCGCTGCCGACCGCGCCGCCGGCGCCGGGGCGGTTCTCCACCACCACCGGCTGCCTGAGCACGGCGCCCAGGCGCGTGCCGACGATGCGCGCGATGATGTCGGTGGTGCCGCCCGCGGCGTAGGGCACGATCAGCTTGACCGGCTTGTCGGGGTAGGCGGCGTGGGCGCCGGCGCAAAGACCGAGGCCGGCGAGAAGGGGGATGGCGAGGATGCGGTTGTGCAAGCGGTGTCTCCGGTGATGGATGTGTTTTCGTGTTGCGCGCGATGTCGTGCGCGCCGGCATGCGCGATGCCGCGCGCGCCGTCAGGTCGGCCGGCGCCGGCGTCAGGCGCGCGCCGGCGCGTCGTGCTCGCCCAGCAGCGGCGGCGCGGCGCACGGCGGCGCGCCGGCGGCGGCCAGCATCGGGTTGCGGATCATCGGCACGCGCCCGAGCGTGGGATGCTCGGCGCTCTGCACGAGCTGGCGGTGCCGCACCTGCGGATGGGCGAAGACTTCGTCCATCGAGTTGATCGGCCCCCACGGCACGCCGGCCGCGTCGAAGGCGTCGGTCCATGCCTGCCGCGCGCGCGTGGGGAACACCTCGGCGAGGAGCGCGCGCAGCGCCGGCAGGTTGTCGATGCGCGCCGAGTTGGTGGCGTAGCGCGCGTCCGTTGCCAGCGCGGCGAGGCCGGCCACTTCGCAGAAGCGGGCGAACTGCGCGTCGTTGCCGATGGCCAGGATCAGGTGGCCGTCGGCGCAGCGGAACACTTCGTAGGGCGCGCAGTTGGGATGGGCGTTGCCGCTGCGCTGCGGCGCGCGGCCCGACACCAGGTAGTTGGAAGCCTGGTTGGCGTTGAGCGCCACGGCCACGTCGAGCAGCGCGATGTCGAGGTATTCGCCCGCGCCGGTGGCGTGCCGGCGCAGCAGCGCCGCCAGCACCGCCGAGGTGGCGTACATGCCGGTGGTCAGGTCCACCACCGCCACGCCGGTGCGCAGCGGGCCGGCGCCGGGCTCGCCGTCGGGGTGGCCGGTGTAGCTCATGAGGCCGCCCATGCCCTGGAACACGTAGTCGTAGCCGGGTTTGTCCGCCATCGGGCCGCTCTGGCCGAAGCCGGTGATCGACAGGTAGACCAGGCGCGGGTTGAGCGCCTTGAGCGTGTCATAGTCCAGCCCGTAGCGGCGCAGCGTGCCGGCCTTGAAGTTCTCCACCAGCACGTCCGCCTCCAGCGCCAGCGCGCGGATGCGCGCGGCGCCCTCGGGCGTGGCGTAGTCGATGGCGACCGAGCGCTTGCCGCGGTTGCAGCAGATGAAGTACGCGGAGAGGCTGTCCTCGCCTTCGGCGTCCCGCAGGTAGGGCGGACCCCAGCCGCGCGTGTCGTCGCCGTGGCCAGGGCGCTCCACCTTGGTGACTTCGGCGCCGAGGTCGGCGAGGTTCTGCGTGCACCAGGGGCCGGCCAGGATCCGCGACAAATCCAG
>NZ_AQPL01000326.1:0-5031 GCF_000395345.1 Cupriavidus sp. WS
TGCACCAGGGGCCGGCCAGGATCCGCGACAAATCCAGCACCTTGATGCCGGCCAAAGCCTGATGAAGCATGGGTTCTCCGCAAGGGGGCCAACGATGCGGGCGAGTGTATCGACGGCCCGGCGCGCGGACCAGTTCAGAGTTTCGAAAGAAGCGTTCGCGGATTTTGAATGGGCGCGGCGGATTTGCGGGACAAGGGCCGCATTCGTTTCCGCGCGCTGTGCGGCACGCGCTACACTGGAGTCACCGCGCCGGCGATCTGCGCGCGGCAAGCCGACGCCTGGCGCGGCTCATTTCACGATTCCCCCTTGCGAGGAGATGCATCATGGCCACGACCTCAAATCCGTTTACCGATTTCAGCAAGCTGCTTGAGCAGTTCAAGCTCCCCGGCGTCGACATGACCTCGGTGATCGAAGCCCGGCGCAAGGACATCGACGCGCTCACGGAAGCCAACAAGGTGGCCTACCAGGGCATGCAGGCGCTGGTGCAGAAACAGACCGAGATCCTGAGCAAGACCATGCAGGAGATCCAGTCCGCGGCGCAGCAGATGGGCGCCGGCGGCAACCCCGCCGAGGCGATGGCCAAGCAGGGCGAATTCGTGCAGCAGGGCCTGCAGAAGGCATTCAACAACATGCGCGAGCTGGCCGAGATGGCGCAGAAATCGCAGGCCGAGGCGCTGGCGGTGATCACCAAGCGCGCCGAGCAGAACATTGAGGAAGCGAAGAACCTGATGAAGGGCAAGGGCGGCAAGTAGGCCCGCCGCGCCCGGCGCGGCACCGGGGCCGCGCCGGGCGGTGTTTCGCCGTGGCGTCGTCGCTATTGCAGCGCTATCGCAGCGCCATTGCATCGATATTGCGCCGCCGCTGTCCCGCAGTTGCCCCGCCCTGGCGCCAATCCGCCGTTGGCGGCGGATTTTTCCTGCCGCCGGGTCAGGCCGCCTTGGTGGCGCGGCGGGTGCCCTGCTGCACGGCGCCGCTGGCGGCCGCGGCCGAGGCCTCGATGTTCGACTTGACCGTCTCGGCGGCCTGCTTGGTCGCCTTCTGCACCGATTCGTAGGTGTTGTTGGCGGCCGCGACCGTCGATTTCAGCAGCGCCGTGAGGGCTTCCGAACCGGCCGGCGCGTTTTTCACGAAGGTGTCGACGAAGCCCTGCACGCGGCGGCTGTTCTGCTCGTACTGCGCTTCCACCGTCTTGGCCAGCTCGGCCTGCGTCTCGGTGGCGATCTCGTACAACTGGCGCGCATACGACAGCGCCTTCTCCGCCGCGGGCTGGGCCAGCGTGCCCTGGGTGGTGAAGACATCGCGCAGGTCGCGGCCCGACAGGGCGGCCTGGATGTTGTCCTGGCTCTCGGCCAGCGACGACTTCGCTACCTGCAGGTTCAGCTCGGCCAGCTTCTGGAAACCGTCGAAGGCCGTATTCGTCAGCGCGAACAGGTTGGCGAAACTGGCCTTCTGGACTTCGGCGAACTGCTCGGACGGAAAAACGAACATGCGTGCTCTCCTGTGATTCGCCCCGCCGCGTGGCCAAGGTGCGGCCGGCATGCGCGGCGGTGGTGCCGCGCGGCGCGGGACGAGGGTCTGGTTCGGAAGAGGATGGGCCTTGCATTGCGCAGTGCACCATCCAGGGGCTGATTCTAGAGGGCGCTATTTCGTTAGCCCCTAGGGACATACCCGGACAATTTCGGTTAGATGCTGCTGCTGTGCAGCAAGGGCGACATCCAGCATTCCCCCGTGACGTGGGGCACGGTCCTGGCGGGCCGCCTTATGTTGGCTGCCGCACATTGTGTCGAACGCACGCGGGCGCGATGAGGCACCGCGTGGCGGCACAGGCCGCGGTGCCGCCGTCCGTGCTCCCGGGCCTATGCTTGCGCCACGGCCTCGCGCTGCTTCGCCACTTCGTGGTTGCGCAGGATGAAGCGCTGGACCTTGCCGCTCGGCGTCTTGGGCAGCTCGGCCACGAACTCGATCTCGCGCGGGTAGGCGTGCGCCGCCAGGCGGTTGCGCACGTGCAGGCGCAGTTCCTCGGCCAGCTCGGGGCTGGCGCGGTACTGCGGGTCCAGCACGACGAAGGCCTTGATCAGTTCCGTGCGCTCCGCGTCGGGCTTGCCGATCACCGCGGTCTCGACCACGGCCGGGTGCTCGATCAGTGCGCTCTCCACGTCGAACGGGCCGACCCGGTAGCCGGAGGTGGTGATGACGTCGTCGGCGCGGCCGATGAAGCTGATGCTGCCGTCCGGGTTCAGCTCGGCGGTGTCGCCGGTCAGGTAGTACTTGCCGACGAAGGCGCCGGTGGGCGTGCCGTGGTAGCCGCCGAACCAGCACATCGGCGACTGCTCCAGGTCCAGCGCCAGCGTGCCGGGCTGGCCCGCGCCGAGTTCGCGCGCCTCGTCGTCGAGCACCACCACGCGGTGGCCCGGGCTGGCGAAGCCGGCCGCGCCCACGTGCACCGGATGGCGCAGCGCGTGGTGGTTGCACAGCACCATGCCCAGCTCGGTCTGGCCGTAGTGGTCGTGGATGGTGACGCCGAGCTGGTCGGCGAACCAGCGGATGACCTCGGGGTTGAGCGGCTCGCCCGCGCTGCTGACCGCGCGCAGCTTGCCGCGCAGCGGCCCGGACACGGCCTTGCCCGCGGCGATCAGCAGGCGGTACGCGGTGGGCGAGCCGGCCAGGTTGGTGATGCCGTACTTGTCGATCACGCGGCAGGTGCTTTCGACGCTGAACGGGCCGTCGTAGAACGTGGTGGGGTGTCCCAGCGCCAGCGGCCCGGTGACCGCGTAATACAGGCCGTAGGCCCAGCCCGGATCGGCCAGGTTCCAGAATGCGTCCCCGGGGCGCAGGTCCACCGCGTCGCGCATGTAGCCGGCGAACGCCGCCACCGCCTTGAGCGGCACCAGCAGCGGCTTGGCGGGGCCGGTGGTGCCGGAGGTGAACATCATCAGGAACGGATCGCTGCCCTTGCGCATGACCGGGGCGAAATCCGCCGGCTGGCGCTCCAGCTCGGCCCAGAAGCTGAAGTCGCCGCGCACCAGGCCGCGGCCCTTGGCGCCGGCCACGGTGAGCACGGCGGGGCAGCCCTGCACGTCGTCGAGCTTGCCGCGGTTGGCGCCGTCGGTGACGACCAGGCGCGCGCCCGAAGTCTGCAGCCGGTGCTCGATGGCCTTCGGCCCGAACGCGGTGAACAGCGGCTGGTAGACCGCGCCCGCGCGCCAGGTGCCGAGGATGGTGGCCAGCAGTTCCGGCGTGCGCGGCAGCAGCCCGGCCACGCGGTCGCCGGGGCCGATGCCCTGCGCTTTGAGAAAGCCCGCGAACTGCGCCGAGAGCTTTTGCAGCTGGGTGAACGTGTAGGTCTCGCTGGTGCCGTCGCGGCCTTCCCAGAACAGGGCGATGCGGCCCGGCAGCGCGTGGCGGTCGCAGCATTCGACGCAGGCGTTGAGCGCCTCGGGCGTGCCGTTCAGGCATGCCGCCAGCGCGGCTTCATAGGAAAAGCTGCCGATGGCCTCCGCGTAATCGCGCATGGTGGTTGGTCTCCTTGGTGTCTCTCTTCTTGAATGGCGGGCGTTCGTGCGGACCGCGTCCGGAGAAATTCTGGGCCACGCCGGCGCGCGCGGCAATGGCCGCAGTGCGCACGCCGGGTGAACCCGTTTGCCAGTGCCTGCCACCCGCGGGAGACCGGAGACTAGCGGCCGCCGTGGCCACCACCGTGGCCGCCGCCTCCGCCACCACCGTGGCCGCCGCCATGACCGCCGCCGCCACCATGACCACCACCACCGCCGCCGTGACCGCCACCGCCGCCGCCGTGACCACTACCACCACCACCGTGACCACCGCCACCACCGCCATGACTACCGCCGCCACCGCCGCCGCCACCGCCATGTCCACCGCCACCGCCGTAGCCGGCCGGACGCCCGCCGTGTGGCGGTCCGCCATGCGACGGCCCGCCGGGCGGGCGCGCATGCGGCGGCGGATAACCGGGATAGCGCCCGGGCGGCGGGCGGTGCGCCCAGCGGCCCTGGTCGTGATACCAGGGCCGGTTGCGATAGTAGTTGCCCCAGTACGAGCCGAGCGAGAACGTGATGATGGGCAGGCCGATCATGGCGCCGTAGCTGAGCACCGGCACGCCGCCGCCCTGGTACGGATAGCTGAGCATGCCGCCGTAGACCCAGCCGCGCAGGTTGGGCAGCGCCACGTCGCACCACGTGTACTGGCTGACGCAGCCCATCACCGACAGCGGCGTGCCGCCGGCCAGTTGCGCGACCACCGGGTATTCCCTTCCGGGGCCGGCCAGCAGGTCGACGGGACCGGCGGTGAAAGCCTGGGCGGTCTGTGCATGGACCGCGCCCGGCAGGGCCGTCAGGCCCGCGGATATCGCAATGACGCAATGCACTATGCTGCGGCGCATCGTAAGCCTCCTCGTGGAAACCGGGCGCACGGTGCGGCCGCGGCATGAACCATGCCGCGGCGGAGTAGCGGATGTGCTGTCAGGAATTGTGCTGACGGCTCAACCCACCGCGTGCCACGGCGAAATGGAGAAGGCTAGCATGAGCACGGAAACAATGGCGGGGGCGCCGAACTTGATGGCGCGGGACTGCGCCAGCGTGCCCAGTACGACATAAAGGCACACGAGGGCAATAGCGCACACAAAGACAAGGCTTTGATAATCCTGCATCTGATGTCTCCCTTAGTCGTTATATCTTTAACGTTATATCTAATGACACCGTTCGAACGCGGGGCTGCCGTGGGGGCACGTTCAAATTCATGGTAGGCCGGTAATCCCGGCGCCGCAATCGCGGCGGACAGAGGGTATACGCTCACGCCGGGCGGAATTTCCGCGTGTATTCAACGTATTTTCAATGTGAATTCAGCGTATTTTCAGCGCCATTTTTCCTGCGCGGTTCGGTATTCTTGTTTTTGCGCAGTGCACATATTGCGGCGCTTTAACGGCATCGCGCGGGCGAATGAAATCCGCCGCCGGAATATGGCGCGCAATGGACGGCGCGCAATGCAAAAAGGCCGGCCGGTCCCGTGACGGGGACC
>NZ_AQPL01000327.1:0-34988 GCF_000395345.1 Cupriavidus sp. WS
TCGGCGTGGCCGCGCTGCTGCTCGGCATGGCCGGCATCAATGCGCAATGGTGGCTGCTGGCGCGGCAGCAGGCCCGCCTGCGCGCCGACGCCGAAGCGCTGGTGCGCCGGCACTTTCCGCGCCTCGGCCCGGTCGTCGACGCGCCGGCGCAGATGCGCCAGCAAGTGGACGCGCTGGCGCGCGCCAAGGGGCAGCCGGCCAGCGGCGACGTCGCCGATCTGTCCGACCGCCTTGCCCGCGCGCTCGGGCCCGTGCCGCCGGACGCGGTGACCGAACTGTCCTACCGCGACCACACGCTGCGCGCGCGCCTGGCGGAGGCGGCCAAGGTCGACGCCGACGCGTTGCGCCAGCGGCTGGAAGCCGCCGGACTCGCCGCGCGCGTGGAAGATGGCCAATGGCTGCTCAGGATCCGCTCATGAACGCGCCGCTCGATGACACCTTGCTGGTACCCGAGGCGCCGGCCACGGCGTCCCGCCAGCGCCGGCCGCTGCCCCCCGCGGTGGCACGGGGCCTGCTCGCGTGGCGGGCCTTGACGCCGCGTGACCGCCGCGCGGTGATGGTCTGCGCCGCGGCGATTTCCACCGCCTGCGGCTGGCTGGCCGGGTGGGAACCGGCCGCCAGCGCGATCCCCCGGCTGCAACGCGAGCTCCCCCTCGATCACGCGCAGCTTGCGCAATTGCAGTTGCTGGCAAAGCAGGCGCAGGCGCTGCGGGCGCTGCCGGACATCCCCCCGCGCACGGGCGCCGCGCTGCGCGACGCGGTGGCCGGGTCGCTGGAAACCGCGGGCATCGCCGGCGCGACGGTGGAAGCGGCGGACCACGGCGTGCGCGTGCGGGCGGACAAGGTGTCGTTCTACGCATGGATGCAGTGGCTGGCCGGCGCGCGGCAGGCATTCGGGCTGGACGTCCTCGACATGGAGGCAAGGGCTGCCGCGGGTGGTGAGCGCGGCGCGGTGACGGTCAGCGCGGCGCTGACACTGCCGGCGCCGTAGCGCGGGCGGGCACGGATCCGTTCAATCCGGCCCGCCCCGCGGCCGCTGCCAGCCGCGCAGGATTTCCGCGATGCGCCTGGCATAGCGGTCCCGCAGCGCCGGCGTCTCCGAGTGATACGCCCCGACCGCTTCCCACGTATTGCCGTACCTGTTCATCTTGCGCCGCAGATGCCAGGCGCCCACATAGACGCTCACGCAGCCCGACTGCAGCGCCTTGCCGTCGACGCCATAGCGCCTGAGCTCCGCCAGGTGAATCGAATTGATCTGCATGAGGCCCATGTCGATGGTGCGGTTCTCGTTGCGGTTCATCGCATCGGCCCGGAAGCGCGACTCCTGCCAGGCAATGGCGCGCAGGATCATGGGATGGACGCCGTGGTAGCGGCCGGCGTCGTCGAAGCAATCCGCATGGGCCGGCGTCACCGCCATCATCGGCATCGCCGCCAGCGCCGCCAGCCCGGCCGTCGCGCGCCAGCTCCCGCGCATCCGTGTCATGGCAGCTCCTCCGGGTCCTGCTCGCGCACCCACACCACGCGCGTGCGCAGGCTCGCGCCGATGCCCTCGCGATAGATCAGCGCGACGAACCGGCGCACCGCGCGCCCGCCGCGCGCCTCGCCGTGCACGATGAAATACCGGCTGCGCGCGTCGATCATCAGCCCTTGCGGCTCGGGCGCCGCCGGCGCCAGCGCCTTCAGCCGCAGGGAAAGATCGCCAAGGTCGCGCCAGAAGGCCCGGTCACGGTCGGCGATCATGGTCCGGGCCTGCGATACCGTGACGCCGGGAATGAACGCCGCCAGGACCTCCGGCCCCGCGGTGTTCATGTTGACCGTGGTCGGCATCGGCAACGCCACCACGAACGGCGCCAGCTTTGCCACGGCGTCGCCCGTGTAGCCGGAAATGGCCAGCAGGTCGGACGCGCGCGTGAGCGGCAAGGGGCCGTCCGGGCGCAGGCTGCGCAGGACGTAGGCCGCGGTGGACCCCGCCAGCGCGCTGTCCAGCGACAGCGTGGACAACAGCTTTCGGTAGGCGGCCACGCCCACGGCGCTGACGCCGGGCGGCTGGGTCCGGTCGCCGGTGCTGACCAGCGTCATCAGGTTGAAGCGCGCCTGCGCGTCCTCGATGGCGCCGCCGAGCGTCACCGCGTCGCCACCTTGCGTAAATGCCACGCCGCGCGCCGCCTGCGCGCCGATCCATGCCGACAGCGGCGCCGGCGCGCGCGGCTGCGCCCACGGCTGGCGCAGATGGTCGACGGGCGAGCGCGAGCCGTTCTCCTGCAGCGCCGCCGTCGCCCACGCGGTGACGGCGCCCTGCAAGGATTCGCCCTGCGCGCGCAGGCGCCGCGACTCCACCGCGCGCGTGGATGCCTGCTGCTGGACGAACATCGTCGTCACCAGCGTCACGCACAGCGCCACCACCAGCAGCGCCGTCACCACGGCCGCGCCCCGCTGCCGGCGCCTCATGACCGCTGCCCCGGCAGCCACGCCCAGCACGCCTGCACCTCGGCCGCGTCTACCCGCGGCGGCGGGCCGGACAGGAACGCCGCGTCCAGCTTCACCTCGTCCAGGTGATACAGATGCTGCTGCTGCGGTGCGCGCGCGTCCCGCGGCCGCACGTAATGCGCTCGGTAGAAGCGCGGCGCCGGGTCTCGCGGCACGTGCAGGTCCGCGATGCCGCGCACCGGCGCATCGAACCAGAAGCGGATCCAGCTCCCGCCGCTGCGATAGCCGCGCTCTCCGGGCAGGAAGCCGGCCAGCGCGAGCTGGATATACGGCACCAGGGCCGGGTTCAGCCCGGCATAGCCCCACACACCGCGCTGCGCCGCGAGCTCCGCCAGGCCCAGGAAACGACCGATGGTCATCGACGGCACCAGTTCGGGCCGGCGCATCAAGGTCAGGTGCCATTGCCAGCGGGCCAGATAAGCGTCGCGCTGCGCGCGCGCCAGCCCGACATCCGTCATTTCGCCCATGACAAGCTCCTCGGGCAAGTCCCCGTGGCGCATCAGCGGACAGCGCGCGCGGGCGCGCGAGCCATGGCTGAAGCGGGGCCGTATCTGCGTGCTGCGCGCGCCGATCAGCAACAGCGCGCGATGGCACAGCGGACAACGCGGATGCGGCGCGCCGCCGTGCAGCGCCGCCATGCCGAACTCGGCCAGGTAAGCCTGAACCGTGATCAGACGGGCGTCGACCGGATGCAATGCAAGTCTCATGGCGTGGACAGGTTGAATGTTGAATGCCCACAGCCGCTCCCCAGCAAACCTTTCTCTGCGTCGACGCTCCGCGCGGATGCCCGCGATGCGTGAACCACACGGCGTGAACTTTCGTGCCCTCACCCGCGTCTATGTCGTCGATCGTTGCGTTCGCGACAAATTACTCGCGACGTCCGTCAAGTTACAAAGCGGCATTTGCACGGTAGTGACCAAATCTGAGAATATCGTGCAATCAGACAGACCCGGCTTGGTCATATCGCGCGGCACCTCCTGCGCTGCAAGCCACCCTGCGGTCTTCCTCCCTGCCACATGCTCGACGCCGCGCTTTGCCGCGGCACGTCATAACAAAAGAGCATGAGCCAGATTCGCCATCTCTTCACGATTCCACCCGCTCGTTTTCACGCACACCGCCAAGAATCGTTTCTGCGGGCAACGACGGCACACACGCTTTCCACGCGGTGCCCGCGGCAAGTGAAGTCATGCATCAATCCATCAATGCTTTCCACCCAATAAACGGGAGTTGCACTGTGAAACTGAAGCACGCACTGATTCAGGCGGCCTGCGCGGCCGCTGCCTTCTCCGCTACCGCAGCCATGGCCCAGAACGTGGTCGGTGGTGGCGCATCGCTGCCCGAGTTCCTGTACAAGGCCGAGATCAACGCCTTCGCGCCGAACTACGCCCCCTACGCCTCCACGGGTAGCGGCGCCGGCAAGACCGCGCTGCTGACCAACGCGCCCGCCGCGTTCAACGCCGTCACCGGCCGCACCGACACCACCGTGCACTTCGCCGGCAGCGACTCGATCCTGTCGGGCTCGGAAATCTCGGCGTTCACCACCAACCGTGCCGCCACCGAAGGCGCCGTGATCCAGATGCCGTCGGTGGCCACCGCCGTCGGTATCGCGTTCAAGGCCTCGCCGGCGAACATCACCCTGTCCACCGACCAGCTCTGCGGCGTGTTCTCGGGCAAGATCACCGACTGGAGCGCCATCTCCGGCACCTCGGGCCCGATCCGCGTGGTCTACCGCAGCGACAGCAGCGGCACGACCGAAATCTTCACGCGCCACCTGAGCGCGGTCTGCTCGGTGGCCAGCGGCAACTCGAACGTGAACTTCACGACCACCACCACGTTCGCCAACAACTTCCCGAGCGGCGTTCCGGCGAACTTCGTGGGCGCGGCGCTGAGCGCCGGCGTGCGCGACAGCATCGACGTGGGCAATTCGATCGGCTACCTGAGCCCGGACTACATCAACACCTCGCTGGCGCCCGCTTCGACGGCCGCCACCAAGAGCCTGAAGTCCGCCTTCCTGCGCAACAAGAACGTGACGACCGGCACGGCCACCTTCCAGCCGACCGCGGCCGCGACGACGGCTGCGCTTGGCAACCTCACCATCAGCGGCACGCTGTCCGACCCGAACAGCTGGGCGCCGCTGGCCGCCGATCCGGCAGCCGGCTATCCCATCTCCGGCTTCACGTATCTTGACCATGTCCAGTGCTACAGCAACGCCACCGTCAAGGCCGACGTGCTGGCATTCCTGAACAAGCACTACGACTACACGGACGCCGCCCAGGTGTCCCGCATCCAGGGTAACGGCTTCGCCCTGCTGCCGACCGCGATCGTCACCAAGATCCAGGACGAACTGCTGACCGGCACGGCGAACAACCTGAACATCGGCAACGCCGTCGCCTGCAGCGGCAAGGCCGGCCGTTAATCACATGGCAAGGCAGTAGCGAACGGGTGGGCAACCACCTCAGCCAGCCGGAGGCCCACCTTGCGTGGGCCTCTTCTGTTTGGTGCTTGGTGCTTGGTGGCGTCCCTGCTTCGGCGCGCGCCGGAATCGATGCAGACGGGAGCCCGGCCGCGCCGGGCGCCGGGCGCCGGAATAGCGAAAAAAAACCGGAGCCCCCAGGGGCCTCCGGTCTTGAAGCAGGCAACGCAGGCCGGAATCAGGCGGCCAGGTCCATCCGCAATGCCGGCGCTTGCCACGACACCATCTGCATGACGGTGGACACCTCCACCATCACCGGCGCCGCGCCCGCCCCGATGCGCAGCGTCGCCTGGCCATTGGTCCAGCGCCACGGCGCCGCGCCCTGCGTTTCCAGCGGATAGAATCCGCCCGCCAGCGCATCGCCGTCGAGCGCGACCGGCTGGCCATCCACCCGGATGTCGCTGACGCAGACGCCCAGCGTCCGGCCGTCCTGCTGGTCCGCGTAAAGGTGGGCCAGCACGCCGCTGCGCGAGACGAGGCCGACCTCGGCCGCGCCCGCGGGCACCATGAACCAGCGGCGCTGGCCGTGCGAATGCGTCGCGTCGATGCGCGCGCCATCGACGACCAGATGCATATCGGCTTCTTCCACGCGCAGATGTCCGAGCGCCAGCGCGCGGTCGAGCAGCCGCTGGCGGACCTCGGTCAACTGCGGTCCTGCCATGACGCATGGCGCGCAGGCATTTTCCCAGCTCTGCGGGTCCAGCCGGCCATGCAGCGCCACGTGCTCCGCGGCATTGGAAAAACCGTGGCGATTGCCATCGTCCAGATAGCTCTCGCACGGCAGCCCCTCGGCCAGCAGCACGTCGTGGCTGTCGAGCTCGATGTGGAAATACTGCACCGCGGTCACCTGTTCCTGCACGATCGTCGCGCCGTTGAGCAGGCATCCCGCGGGAATCAGCACGCCGTCGACGAAGACCGCGTGCCCGGGAGACACGCGCAGGTCGCGCAGCGGCAGCCCCTGGCCAAACGCGTCCGCCTGGATGCGAACGGGCATGACCTCCCACGGACGCGGATGGCTTGCGCCGTGCACGCGGCTATGGCCGATCCAGCGAACGGCGCGCCGGGCGCCGGACGCCGTGATGACGAGGTCGCCTTCGCGCAGGCTTTCCACGGCAACGTAGCCCGATGCCGTCGCGATCCGGGTGCCGGCCGCGAAACAGGGAGCCATGGGGAAGGTCGGCGCCCCCGCGTTGTCGAGCAGCGCATTGTTGAGCTGCATGCCGTCGTCCGTGGCGCCGGTGGCATCGTGATAGTTGGAGAACATGTCCTCCTTCGTGATCACGAGATAGTCCCCCCAGGGGTCCTTTATCAGGATCGTGTCGCCATTGGTTCCCACCACGCTCCAGGGCGTCCCGGCATCCGGCTCCAGCGCCCAGTTGGTGCTGGGCCGAGGCGAGCCATCGAAAAAATTGCTGCCGATGCCGACGGAATACGTGCCATTCCCGTTATCCGTCACGAACAGTTGATACGGCTCGCTGTCCGCCCGCGCGGAGGGAACCAGCGACTGGTATCCGCTGTAGTCGCCGGGCAGCGACACCGTGCCATCGCCGTTGTCGGTCACCGATCCGAAGACCCAGCCAAAGTTGCCGACTCCCAGGGCGACACCGTTATAGTCATTGAGATCAATTGCCACCACCTACTCCTCGATTAGGTATGTAAGGCAGGGAACGCCCTGCCAGCGAACCATTACTGCCCTGCGTCACCGAAGCCGAGCACCTGTACCGACACCACCGACGGCATGCGGTCCCTCGCACTGGACATCTGCTGGCGCGCCATGTCTTCCGCCGCCTGGTTGACCGCGTTGGCCGCGGCGCTGGCCGACGCCAGCGCGCCCACGTTGACGCTGGCCAGCGCGGGCAGGCCGGTCGCCTTGCCCTGTACCTGGATGTTGGCGGCGTTGACCACCTGCAGCGCGGCGAGGTTGACACTGCCGGACACGCGAATGCCCGCCTCGCCGGCGTCGATGGTCCCGAGCGGCGCGATCAGGTCGATGTCGCCGGGCGGAATTTCCGGAATCGGATTGAGCGTGGCGATCCCCGCGCCCGTGCTCGGCACGGTGGGCGACAGCGTGACGTTGCCCAGGTCGTCGTAAAGCCGCCGCGGCGGCGAGAACACGACCGTGGTCTTGGCGCCGCGTCCCGCGTTGATGTCCCCCGTGGCCGACCACGCGGTGATGCCGCCGCCGAAGGTGGTGAAGATCCGGGACAGGCCCAGCAGGATGCTGCCGTAGGAATACATGCGGATGTCGCCCGAGCCCTGCGTCAGCAAGCCCGACGACGCCGGCGGCACCTTGCCCTCCACGCCGATCAGCGTGCGCCCCCCCGGCGTCAGCGTATCGATGTTGCCGCCGAAGTCGGTGCGGATGCCGGACGGCCCGAACATGGTGATGTCGCCGGCGTAGGCAATCGCGTTGCCGCGCGCGTCGTGGTCCGGGAACAGCGTGGCGATGGCTTCGCGGCCACGCAGGTAGCTGCCGGCGCGGCCGCTGTCCGCGTCGTTGAACTCGCGGCCGCTGGTGCGCAGCTCGGTGAAATAGACCTCGCGCGCGAAGATCCCCTGCTCGGCCGGGCTGAGCGCCAGGAAAGCCGCCAGCGCGCCGGCGGGTCCGCCCGCGTAGCCGTATCGCGCGGCAAGCCATGCGGCCAGCTCGTTCTCGTACGTCTTTGCGACCTTCCCCGCATTGGCGGCGGCGTCGAGGCCCATGGTGGGGCTGGCGGCGTTGTCCGCCGAGAAATAGCGCCGGGCGAAGGCGGCATAGTCCGGACCGCTGGCGCCCACGCCGGCCATGGCGACGATGGAGGCGCCGCCGGACCGGTTGCCCGGGTCGACGTTGACGATCGCGCCCAGGCTTTCCAGCGATCCCTTGTCGCCCTGATAGAGGTTGCGCCCGGCGCTGACCTCCAGCAAGCCCGGGCCCGCCACGTTGAAACTGGACTGCAGGATGTCGCGGCCGGCCGCCACCACGGAGATGTCGCGCGGATCGCCATGCACGAAGAGATTGCCGGTGGAGCTTGCGCCGCCAAGGCCGGAGCGGGTCGAGACGCCCGGCGCCGTGCCGGCGCCGACAATATCCCGCCCGGCCTGGATCCATACGGGACGGGAGCCGACGTACCACGTATTGCCAAGCAGCGCGGGAATGGCCGATGCCCCGGCGAAGTTCAGGATCTCGCCGGTGCGCAGCCCGACGATGTCGCCCTCCGCGGCGTAGAAGCGCGCCGGCGCCGCGGGGCCGTCGGACAGGCCGCCGGCGGCGGTATCCGCCTGGTAGGTGAAGAGCCAGTTGCGGCGATCCCCCTGGGTCGCCCCGCCCAGTCCCGTGACGTTGGTGACCGACGCGCCACCGGCCGTGGCCTCGTAGGCGGGGCGGCGCGGCGTTGGCAGCGCGGCGGGATCCGCGCCGGACATATCGACCGGATACCCCTGCCCGCGAATGCTGTCGGCGGCCAGGAATTCGAGCTTGCCAAGCGGCGATGGCGCCAGCACCAGCGCGTTGCCGGCGGTGCCGCCGCCACCGTAGAAGATGCTGCCGCTGGCGGCCGTGACGGAGAGTGCCGGCGGATAGATGTAACTGCCGTCGGTGGACAGGCTGTTCGTCAACAGGCCGGTGGTCGGGTGGGCACTCTGCTGCGACGGCGTCACGTTGCCGCCGCTGGAGAACAGCGAGACCGCGCTGCGGTCCGTCCACAGCGTGAACCAGCTATACGCGTTGCCGGCGTAGTCCAGGCCCTGGTAGCGGAACGGCGTGGGGCTTGCCAGGTAAGACCGGCCCGGATCCGCCGCCGCGTCGAGAACGAGGTCCCCGCGCGTGAACAGGCGCATCTCGCCATCGCCCGGCGCGACCAGCAGGCCGCCCCCGATCTGCGGCCGGCGCAGGCTGTTGTCGGCCGCGCTTTGCCAGCGCGGATCGTTCGGGTCGGCCGGCTGGCTCAGCGAGGGCGCGCCCGCGACGTAGCCGATGGCCCCCGCGGTCAGCGTCGTTTCACCGCGCACGTTGGCCAGCGACCCGAACATATCCGGCGAGGAGGCGCCCGGGCTGAGGACACCCGCGGGATTGAACGCGCCGCCGACCCGGATCTCGATATTGCCGCCGCCGGTCTGCACGATGGCGCCATCGGACGATACCCTGCCGCTGCCGCCGACCACGATGTTCAGCCCGCTGCTGCGCGGCAGCGCGCTGTTGCCACGGTCGGAGATCACGCCCGCGTTGCCGCCCGCGTCCACCGTGACATTGCCGCCGCCGAGCGCGCCGATGCCGGTGAAGCCGATGACCTGCGCGTTGGTCGCCGCCAGCACGTCGCGATAGGGCACGGCGTAGGTGCCGAAATTGATCCACCACGCCGCCGGCTGGCCGATGCCGTCGCCGCCCTGGCGCCACAGCCAGTTGCCGATCAGGTTGCTGCCCGCCATGCCCGCCAGCGGACTGGCCGCGGACTGGCTGCCGAAGATGTCGCCGCTGAGGTTGCCCTGCGCGGCGATGACCACGTCCCCGCCCCGCTCCGGATACCACGCCTGGTAGTTGCCGTTGTTCGCCAGCGCTTCATAGGCGGCGCCGGCGCCGCTGCCCAGCACCTTGCCGCTGGCATCGTTGATGCCGCGCGGCAGGTTGTACGGGTCCGCGCCGTTCGGGCCGATGCCGCCCGCCTGCGTGCCGGCCGTATAGATGCCGAACGGCGTGGCTTGCGAGAAATCCCCGCCCGCGAGCATGTCGAGATCGCCGGTGCCGGTCCGGATCACGCTGAACACGGGCTGCTTCACCGCGGCCTTGACCAGCGTGAAATGCGGGTCCGACAGATGGATGTCGCCCGCGCCGCCGAGCGCGCCGGCGGACTGCAGCGCGCGCGTATCCGCGGACTGCGTATCGGCGCCGCCCGCCAGCCGCATGGACCAGGAATCCGAGCCGGCCGCCAGCATGGGGGCAATGGCCCAGAGGCTCCCTTGCCTGCCGCTTTCGGCCGGACGCAGGTCGATGCTGGCCAGCGTCCCGGTACCCGCCGCGTCGGCGAACTGCAGGCTGGCGCCCGGCGGCAGCCGGGTTCCCGAGGGCAGGCGCACATTGGCGGCCAGCGTCGCGCTGCCGGAGAAGATCGACAAGGAGGTTCCGGCGGGCACGGTGAACGCCGCCGCCTGGATGGCGACCGGCACGATGGAGCCGGCGTCGAGCTGCGCGCCGCGCGCGATGCCGGTGGCCTGCTTCAGTACCGTGCCCGCCGGATACAGGACGTTGCCGGCGGCGTCGCGCACGGCCGCGCGCAGCACCGTGCCGGCCGGCAGGGTGGCGGCGGCGTTGAGCGTGATCCGCGCGGGCATCGTGACATTGGCCTTCAGCGACGTGGCCCGGACCGAGATGGGAAAGTCCAGCGCGGACGTGATGCCGTTGAATGACGTGGCGGTGCCCGTGGCGCCGCCCTTGAGCGTGATGGCGATGGGCAGCACCAGTTCCCCGCGCATGGGATCGATGCCCGGGGCCAGCTTCCAGTTGGCGTCGTCCGGCGTGGCCGGCGGCGGCGCGAAGCCGTCCGAGATGCTGCCGAAGATATTGAGGTCGCCGCCGGCCCGGATGACCAGCGCGCCCGGCTCCCCGCTGCCGCGCACGGCCGTGGCGCCGGGCCCGTAGCGGTAGCCTGACAGGTCGATGTCGCCCTGCACCGTCAGGTTGCCGCTGGCCGTGCTGCTGACGATCTCCACGCCGGGACGCAGGTGGTAGGCGGCGCCGTAGGCGCGCAGTCCCACCAGCCGGGCCTGCAGGCCGGCATTGCCCGCCGCGCCCTGCATGAAGGCCTGGCTGTCCTGGTGCAGCGTGTCGAGATAGGCCTGCGTGACGATCTGGTTGATCCTGCCATCCAGGGTCGGCTCGGGATCCACCGGCGCGTTGTCGTAGCGCCAGAAGCCCTGCACCGCGATGCTGTCGGCGCCGTCGATCCGGACCGGGCCGGAGACGTCGATCCGCATGTCGCCGGCCGTGGCCGAGCCGGCGCGGCCCGCGTCGAGGATCAGCCGCCCGCGCGCCACCGCGTCGGCGGAGCGCACGTCGACCGCGGCGCCCGGCGCCAGCGTCAGCAGCCCATTGGCCGCGGACAACTCCACCGTCGCCCGGTTGGCCGCGTCGATCGGCTGGCCATAGCTGTCGGCCGCCAGTTGCGAGGCGTGCGCGTCCAGCAGCGCGGTGCCGGCGAGCGTCAGGTTGTCGCGCGCGGCCAGGCGGATGCTGCCGGGCCGCGGCCCGCTGGCGTCCACCTTGCCGGTCACGGTAAGGCTGCCGCCGTCCACCGAGATCGTCACCGCGTGCGCGCGCACCTCGTCGCCTGCCACGAGGTCGCCCTGCTTGAGCACGAAACTGCGCGAGCCGACCACGCCGCCGTCGTTCAGCCGCCGGTTGAGCCCCGTGAAGTCATCCAGCACGCGGGCCCGGATGTCGATGCCGCCGGCCTGCGCCGGATCGTCCGCGCCGCCGCCGTCGATGCGGCCCGCCAGGGCCACCTGCCCTCCGGCCTGGCCGGTGGCGGTGACGGCCACGGTGCCGCCGGCCGCGTGCGGCGCGGAGACATCGATGCGCGAGCCGGCCGCCTGGCTGATGTTGCCCGCGGCGCTTTCCAGCACCACGTCGCCGCCGGGGCTGTTGCGCGTCTGTTCGAAGAAGGCCTTGTCGCGGCCGGCCATGTCCAGCTGAGCGGCATCCGTGAGCGTGATGTCGCGCGCCGCGCTGACCGCCAGCCGGCCGCTGGGCAGCGCGACGTGGGTGCCCAGCACCACGCTGTCGCCCTTGAGGTCGATCTCCGCGCCGAGCGCGGCGGGTGCGGCGCTCCCCGCCCCCTGTCCGGGCAGCGGCGCGGCGACCAGCGCGCCGCCCGCGACGAACTTCGTCACCGCGCCGGCCTCGCCGGTCAGCAGCGGCGTGCTGAGATTCAGGTTGCCGCCGCTGTAGGCGTAGCCCTGGCCGCCAACGTAGGCGCCCTGCGACTGGTAGGCCGACAGCGTGCCGTGATTGTTGCCCGCGATGCTGCCGGACGCGGTGAGGTTGACCGTGGAGAACCCCAGCGCAAGCCGGTCCAGCACCAGGCGCGTGTCCGGCGCGGCGTTGCTGGCATAGCCGAGCACAATATCATTCGCGACCAGGTTCAGCGTGCCCAGGCCGGTTCCCGCCCCGCCCGCCAAAACCACGCCCGGCATCGCGCTCGAAGGCTGCGTGGTGCTGTTGTACGCGACGCCGTCGCTGATCCCGGTCCACACCAGCCGCCCCGCCGTCAGCGTGGCCTTGTCGTCCACGCCGCCCAGCCCGTAGATGGCGGGCGTGCTGAGCACCAGCTCCTGCAGGCGGGACTTGCCGGTGGACGGATCCAGCGTACTGAGGTCGACCGTGCCGAAGAAATTGATGGCATCGTTGGCGCCGAGGCGCAACGACTGCAGCGCGGGCACGCCGGGCTCGCCGCCGCCCGCCAGCAGCCGGTTCATCAGCGCCTGGTCGAACTGCAGGCCGTCCGGCAATACCTGGTCGCGCGCCGCGGCGGCCAGCGCCGCGCTGTCGCCGATGTTGATGCTCGACACCGCCAGGCTCAGTTCGCGCGCGCCGAACCGCATGCCGTCGTCCATGGTCAGCGCGCCGGTGCCCCTGAGCGCGAGTACCAGCGAGCCTTCCGTATAGAGCCGCGCGTCGCCGAGATGGATGCCGCCGTTCGTCAGGCTGCCGCCACCCGGCGCGGTGACGTCGAGCCAGTTGTTGGACACCGCCAGCAGCGCCAGGCCCTGCGAACCGGCGTAGTTGCCGAGGCTGTAGACGTAGCCGTCCGCCGAGCGATACGGCGTGGCACTGCCCCGCCCGAGCGTATCGAGGCGCGCGCCGGACTCCAGCGTGATGCCGCCAGGCCCGGCCGCGAGAAACACTTCGGGCGCCGCCAGCACCGCCGCGCCGCGCAGCACCAGCTCCGGCGTGTTCGAGTTGACGACAAACAGGCCGCCGTCCTGGCGCACCATGGTGGCGCCGATGGACAGGCGCGGCGCCTGCAGCGCGTTCAGGTCGCTGTCGCGGAAGGACGCATAGCCGGCCGAGGGCGCGGCGCCCGCGCTCCGGATCTCGATCGGGATGGCGGTCCCCTGGGCCGCCGCATCGACCGTCACGCTGCCGGGATTGCCGCCCTCCGCGGCGCCGAATCGCGCGTTGCCGGCAAATTCGAATACCGGCGCGGCGCCGTCCGGCTTCGACAGCCGCAAGGCCAGGGTCTTGCCGTCCGCCGGCAATGGCGGCGTCGGATTGCCGAACGTCGCGGCATTCGCGCGCGCGAAGTCCGCGTAGCCGGTTTCACTGTATTGGGCGTACCGGCGCGCGACCTCGCCCGAGGTCAGGATCACACGCGTTGCCAGCGCGTCGCGCGCGCCGGTGTTGGCCACACCCTGCACCGCGGCCACGGCAAAGGACCCGTTGTTCAGCGCCACCACGCCCTGCTGCCGCAGGTTCGCGGCGCCGCCCAGCTCCACCCGGAACGCGCCCGGCATCAGCGCGTAGCGGGCCGGCATCAATGTGTAGGTGCCGGCGGCCAGGCCCGGCACGCCCGCGGGGATGGTGATCTGGCGCCCCACGCCGGGCGCGGCGCCCGCTCCCGCGTCGACCGGCGCGTAGGCGCGCTGGTCGCCCGGCACGATGGCATAGACTTCGTTGCCGGCGCCGCTGAACGTGTTGGCCGGGCTGGCATTGGCAAGCGCGGTCTGCAGGACGTCGACCGAACCGCCCCGGCCGCTGACGAACGCCGCCCCCAGCAGCTCGCCTCCGCCCGACAGGTCCAGCGTGGCCCCCGGCTGCACCGCGGTGTGGCGCGCGCTGATGCTCACGCCGCTGTTGGCCAGGCGCGTTGCGAGGCCGTTGGCGCCGGTCCCGGTCACATCCGTGCCGTTGTAGCTGTAGGTGATGCCGTCCGCCGTTCCGCCGAACGGCAGGCTCAGTCCCGCCGCGCTGACCGATGTCAGGCTGCCCGGCAGGAAGGTCACGGTGCCCGTGACGAACGATGTCGGCGTCGGCGTCAGGTCGTCCCCGACGCCGATCGACAGTCTGCCCAGCGGCGCCCGCAGGAGCGCGCCCTGCGCGATCTCCGGAGCGATGACGGCCAGGCTGCCGAACACCGACTGCGGCTGCGCCGGCACCTCGGCCGTGGTGCGTTGCAGGGCGATGCGCTGGCTTGCGAACAGCGACGCCGTGGCAAGCGTGACCGGATAGATCTGGGCCGCGCCCAGGGTCAGCTCGCGGTGGCCGCGCAGCGCGCCCTGCAACCGGATGTCGCCCCGGCTTTCCAGGTCGGCGCTGCCAAAGCCCGTGCTGGCGACGGTCCGCGCGCCACCGGCCTCCAGGTCGATGATGCCCGCGGTGCCAGACAGGTCGATGGTGCCGGCATCGATCAGGTCCGCCTCGACGCGCAGGCTGGCGTCGCTGGCCAGCGGCGCCTGGAGCGCGGTCTGTGGCCGGACGGTGGGATAGATCTGGAACGCGCTGGAGGGCACCGCCACGGACGGCGCGCCCAGCGCCACGTATGGCGCGGCGAGGCGGACGTGACTGGACGGCGCGCCGCCGTCCCCGGCGGCCAGGTTTGCCGCATCGAGCCAGCCGGCGCCGATGCGCAGGCTTTGCCGCATGGCGAGATCCACGTCCCCGCGGAACCCGACCGCGCCGACCGACGCCAGCGAGAGGTCGTCGAACCCGCCTGCCTGGATGCGGTCGACACTGATCGAACCGGTGCCGAAGGTATAGGGGCCAAGGCCCAGGTCGTGCTGGCTCACCCAGAGTTCGCGCGGCACGCGGATCGCATCGGGCACCGTGAAGGGCCTGCTGGCCTGCGGATAGAGCGGCGCCTGCAACTCCAGCGCCAGCGAGCCGCCGCGGGCCCCGGGGCCGCCCGCCGCCGCGCGCATGTCGCCTTCGAGCGTGAAGCCGCTGTATGACCGCACGGTGATGGCCCCCCCGGCGCTGGCGGCGTCATAGGTGGCGCGGAACTGCGGGTCGAGGCGGCTTGCCGCCGCGCCGGTGGCCAGCGTCGCCGCGGTGCCGGACACGTCCAGCACCGCGCCGGGCCGGACGATGACAAAGGCATCGGTGGAAACCGGCATGTGCGTGCTGTCGGGCGTGGTCCCGCCCTCGCTGCCCAGCACGATGCTGCCGCCGTCGGGCACGATGCCATACAGGCGGCCATACTGGTCCGCCGCCGCGCGCGCGCGCGCCGCGGCGTCGAGCCGCGCCGCGCCGCCGATCAGCACCGCCAGGTCGCCCGGCGTGGCATCCGCCTTGCCGCCTCCCGGCGCGCGCGAATTGACCACGGCGATCTTGCCCCCCGGCGCGGTCAGCGCGCCATCCACCACGACCTGTTCCTTGCCGTCCACGCGGATGGTCTGTCCCGGGTCGACCGTGATCGCGCTGCCGGTCCCGACCGTCACGTTGCCGCCGCCGAGATAGCCGCCATTGCCGTCGTAGACCGCGGCGGAGCGCAGCGTCAGGCTGGCGCCGCCGCGCTGGCCCAGCACCGCCTTGACCGGATCTTCCTGGTACAGCGGCGGCAGCCATGCCGGCATCGCGGCGGCCGGGTCGGTGCCGGTGGGGATGCGGCGGGCATTGTCGTCCAGCCGGTAGACCGGCTGCACGACATCGATATGCGTGCCGTCGGCCACGGTCATCGAGAGGAAGCCGTTGATGTCGTATCCGGAGAAACCGCCGGCAAACAACGATGCCGGCAGCACCAGTTCGCCGGCGCCGGCCGCCTGCCCGCCGCCGATGCGCACCGTGCCGGCCGAGATGGACAGCGAGCCGCCCTGCTCGGCGCCATAGGCGCGTACCTCGCCATCGAGGCGCAGCGTGGCGGCCGGGTCGGCCGCCATGCCGGGCGCGTTGGCGCCCGGGCCGTTCGCCGTCAGTGCGATTGCCCCGCCCCGCCCGCCGTGGAGCGAGCCATCGCGCAGCACCGCCGCGCCGGAAGAGGCATCGATGCGCGCGCCCGCGGCGATCGCCACGTCGTGCGTCGAATCGATCCGCACGGCGCCGCCGTCGATATAGGCCAGCGCGGCCGCATCGTCGCCATCGCGCAGCGCATTGACCCATTTGCCGCGGACGTCGAGCACCGCGCCGGGCCCCACCGCCATATGAGCCTTGCCATCGATGCCCAGCACGGTGTCGCCGAAGGTGCCGCTGGCGTCGATCGTATTGCCGAGACGGATGCTGCCCGCCCGCGCCGTGATGCCGGCATTCACGTCGATGGCAGGCGCCACGAAACGCAGCCGCCCGCCATCGGCCAGCGCCAGCGCGCCGTCCACGCGGATCGTGGATGCCGTGTAGGCGTCGATGCCGCCCAGCCCGTAGCCCGAGAAGCGCGCCGCGTCGAACCACGCGGTGCCGATGCGGGCATCGGGCAGCGCATCGGCGGCGCCCATGCCGTCGGTCACGGATGGCTCGCCGCCGGTGAAGCGCACGTCGGCCTGCGGCTGGGCCGGCAGCACGTCATTGCCCAGGAAGTGCCCGAACACGAACTGCCCGGCCCGCGCCACGGTGTTCTGCGTGGCCTTGTAGCCGTCGGCCGCCGCCGGATCGCGCTGCCCCGCCTGGCGCGCGCCCTGCAGCACGCTCGCGTTGACGTCGCCCTCGATCACCGCCGTGGGCGCATCCACGATCAGCGTGCCCGCGTCGCGGCCCGTCACGTAGCCCTGCTGCCAGCGGTACACGGGCGCCAGCGCCACGTTGTAGAAGCGGTCGGTCACGCCCCAGCGCGCGTAGTCGACCTCGTAGCCGTTGTAGACCCCGTCATAGACCAGATCGCCCGGCGCGCGGTTGGCATCGTAGAGCTGGCCGTTGCCGGCGCGCACCCAGCTGGAGCGGATGAAGCCGTCGGCGGTGGTCACGACCCCGCCCGCGAGATTGATGGCCGAGCCCTTCTGCGTGACGACTTCCTTGCCGCCGAGCCGTACCGTGCCGCCCACGGCGGCCCATTCGGCGATGGTGTGGCCGGTGGTGCCGAGGTAGCCGGAGACTTCGAGCAGGCCGCCGGGCGTGTAGTAGCGGTCAGTGGCATAACCGCCGGTGCCGGCGGGCACCAGGATCAGGTCGCGGACATCGACCCAGACGTCGTTGCTGCTGAGTTTTCCGCCATCGCGGCTGGCCGGCGCGTCGCGCTGCTCGTTGCCCTGCACGCTGATCTTGACGCTGTTGCTCTCCATCGAGACCTTGACGGCCGGCGCGCCCGCGACGTCCAGGCGCGCGCCGTCGGCGACGAAGGCGCGCCCCGCGGCATTGACGGCGATCTGGCCGCCGGTGGCCAGCGTCAGCGACTGGTTCTCGAAGCCGACGGTGCCGCCGCTGACGATCTCGACGCGCGACTGGTCGCGGCGGTCCGGCTGGCGCGACAGGTTGTCGAACGCGGCGGGAATGGCGTTGGCGTCCGCGCGCGCCTTGTCCTGGTCAGCCGAATCCTGCAGCAGCGCATCGCGCTGGCTGTCGAGCGCGGTCTCGGTGCCGTCCTCGATCAGCACCGAGGTGACGCTGCCGCTGCCGAGCGTGATCCTGCCGTCGGCATCGGAGACCGAATTCAGCAGGTGGATCGTGCCGCGCTGGCTCACCGCGGTGGTGGCCACCGCCACGCCCTGCTGGCGCACGTCGTGGCCGGCCAGCGTGATGTCGCCGCGCTCGGCCTGGATCACGCCGCTGTTGACGACCAGGCCCGCCGCGCTGCCGGTGGCGCGCTGCGGCGCCACTTCGTTGCCGCGCGTGGTGGAGACCTGGTTGCTGTCGGTGCTGTAGCCGGGACGCAGGATGAAGCTGTCGCCCGCGGCAAGTTCCGTCTGGCCGCGCGGCGTGGCGATGGTGCCGTCGTTCCGCACCTCGCCGCCGAGCAGCAGCACGTAGCCGCCGCCCTCGGTGACCGATTGCGGCGTGCGCGTGCTGATGCGGGCGCCCCCCTCGACAATCAGCTTGCCGCTGGCATCGGTGAAACTCGGCGTGAAGCCCGTGGCGCCGGCCTGCGCGCTGTAGATCCCGCTGTCGCGGAACTGCGCGTCGCTCATGCGCGCGGCCGCCGCCACCAGGTTGCCGGTGTTCACCTGGCTCGATCCCGAGAAGATGACGCCGTTGCGGTTGAGCACCATGATCGTGCCGGCGCCGCTCATCTCGCCGAGGATCTGGCTCGGCCGTCCGGCCGGATCGTTGACGCGGTTGAGCACGGCCCAGTTGCTCTGCTGCGCGAAGCGCAGCGAGGTGTTGCGGCCGATGTTGAAGGTTTCCCAGTTCAGGATCGCGCGCTCGGCGGCCTGGTTGATGCCGACCAGGATGCGGCCGGTGGTCGGGTCGACGGTCTGGGTCGGGCTGTCGGCGCCGCTCCATCCCGCCGTGGCGGGGTTGGTGTCGACCTTGAGGCCGCCGTCGCCGAGGCCGTCGGGCACGCTGGTGCCGGCCTGCATGGCGGCCTCGCGGGCCTTGCGCTGCGCCTCGGCCGCCGCCGCGGCGGCCTGCGCCACCTGGCCCAGGTTGGCGATCGACATGCGCGTCTGCGCATTGATCTGCTGGATCTGCTGCGCGGTCAGCGAGGCGCCCCACTGCGTCATCGTGCCGATGCGCGCGGCGTCGGCCGCGGCCTTGTTGCCGGCCTGCTGCGCGATCCACGCGGCGTTCAGCGCGGGGCCGGCGGCCACCGCGCCGGTGGACCACGCGGCGAGCGCGATCGCCATGGCGCGCGCAAGCGGGTGCAGCGGACGCAGCGTGCGTTGCGAACTTGCGCGGCGCGGCAGGCCGCGGTGCGCGGCCTTGTGCAACTGATTCATGCTCGATCCTGTCGACACGGCATCCATGCCGTTGCAATGGGTCATGGCTGCGCCCACGGACCGGCATGGCGATGCGCATGCGTCACGGGATGGGGCTGGCCGGAAACCGTGGCAGATTGCAGATGACCGGTGACGCGTTCGTGACCGGAACTAGGCAGATTCCCGCGCGCGCCCGGCTGGCGCGGGGGCCGGCGCCGGAGGCGGGGTCCGGCTTCGTTGCCGCGCGGCCGCGGCGGCGCCGGAATCTACGCAGATTTCGCCATATCCGAGACGCGGAGCGTGCTTAGCATCCGTCCTCGCCCGAACGCTGGCGGCATGCGTTGTTCACCACGCTGCACGCCGCGTTGTGCGCCACCTTGTGCGCCACCTTGTGCGCTTGCTCACCGGCATCGGGCCCGTCATTCCCGTCGTGCATGGCATGTCCGCCGTGCGCCGCGCCGCCGCTGGCGGGCGGCACGCCCGGCGCCACCGAGAACAACAACGCCCTGTGCCTGACCATGTCATCACGTCGATTGCATCCGCAGCAAGCGCAGCACCCGGACCAAGGCGGTCCGGTGGCGCCGGTGCCCGATGGGGCCACGGACGGGGCCACGGACGGCGCGGACCACCGGGCCGGCGCGGGCGGCAGGCGCGCGGCCACGCGCAGCCTGCGCCGCGCGCCCGGCGTGCTGACCGCGCCCGACTTCGAGTGGAAGGGGCCGCCGCTGAGCGAGACGTGGCTGGCCCGCCCCGGCGAGCCCGGCTGCGGCTGGATCGACCGCGCGCTCGACGCCATGCCGGGGCCGGCGGCGGGCGATCCGCGCGCGGGCCCGCATGCCCGCGCCCATGCCGTGGCGCAGGCCGTGGCCGAGGCGCGCATCGGCGGCACGTTCTGGGGCAGCGATCCGGTGCCGCGGCTCGACGCGCTCGATGGCCGGCCGCTGGCGCTGCTGCGGCCGGGCAACCTGCGGCAGGCCGGGCAGATGCTGGCGCTGGCGCTGGCGTGGGAGCTGGCGCCGTGCCTGGTCATGCCCGGCACCGCGCCGTGGAAGAGCGCGCTGCGCGCGCTCGTGGAGTCGCGCGGCGGCCTGCTGTGGCGCGATCCGGTGGACCCGTGGCCGCTGCTGGACCGCTGCCGGCGCGTGGTGGTCGACGGCAATGACGGCGTGGGCTTCCTGGCGCTGCTGCGCGGCATGCCGGTGACCTGCGTGCAGCCCGGCTACCTGTCCGGGCGCGGCCTCACGGACGACCTGGCGCCCGCCGCGCCCAAGCCCGCGCGCACGCTGGCGCAACTGGCCGACGCGGTGCTGCTCCAGGGCACCCGCTATGTCGACCCGTTCACGGGCAAGGACTGCGATGGCGAGGCGGTGATCGCGCTGCTGGCGTTCTGGCGCACGCTGTGCCACATGAACCGCGAGGTGGCATGCTGCACCGGCATGGCGCTGTGGAAGCGCGCCGACATCGCGCGCTTTTTCCACAGCGGCGCGCGCCCGGTGCCGTTCTTCGCCGGCGCCCGCCGGCCGGTGCTGCACGCCGCCGCGCGGCACGGCGCGGTGGCGGTGTGGGCCTCGCGCGAGTCGGCCGAGCTGTCCGGTGCCGCCGGTGCCGCCGGCGTGCCGCTGTACCGCGTGGAAGACGGCTTCATCCGCTCGCGCGGGCTGGGCAGCGACCTCTATCCGCCGATGTCGATCGTGGTGGACCGGCGCGGCATCTATTACGACCCGGCCAGCGGCAGCGACCTGGAGGTGCTGCTGGCGCAGACCGACTTCGCCGAGCCGCTGCTGCGCCGCGCGCGCAACCTGCGCACGATGCTGGTGGCGCACCGCATCACCAAGTACGGCGACGAGGCGCCCGGCGGCGCCGTGCCGGTGCCGGCCATGCCGGCGGGGCGCCGCCGCGTGCTGGTGCCGGGCCAGGTCACCGACGATGCCTCGCTGCGGCTGGGCGGCGCGGGCATCGGCGGCAACCTCGAACTGCTGCGCCGCGTGCGCGCGGCCGAGCCCGATGCCTATATCGTGTTCAAGCCGCACCCGGACGTGGAGGCCGGCCACCGCCCCGGCGCGCTGGCCGACGAGGACGCGCTGCGCCATGCCGACGCGGTGGTGCGCGGCACGCCGCTGGCGGTGCTGCTCGACGTGGTGGACGCGGTCCACACGCTGACCTCGCTGGCCGGGTTCGAGGCGCTGCTGCGCGGACGCGAGGTCGTGGTGCACGGGCAGCCGTTCTACGCGGGCTGGGGCCTCACGCGCGATCTGGCGCCGATGGCGTGGCGCCGGCGCCGGCTGACGCTCGACGAACTGGTGGCCGGCGCCCTGCTGCTCTACCCGCGCTACCTCGATCCGCACACCGGCCTGCCCTGCCCGCCCGAGGTGCTGGTGCAGCGCTTTGCGCAGCAGCGGCGCGGCGGCGCGTCCGCGCTGACCCGCCTGCGCCGCATGCAGGGGCTGGCCGCGCGGCAGTGGCGCGCGTGGCGGAGCCGGGTCGGCGCGTGCGCCGCATGGTGGAGCGGCCTGCAGGCGCGGCGGATGGGGGCCCGGCCATGACCAGCCCCATGCCACGCAGCTTCCTGTTCCTGCAGGGCCCGCCGGGACCGTTCTTCAGCCGGCTGGGGCAGGCGCTGCGCGGCGCCGGCCACGCGGTGCATCGCGTGAACTTCCATGGCGGCGACACGCTGGCGTGGCGCGCGGGCCATGCGATGGCGTTCCGCGGCCGCGCGGCGCGCTGGCCGGCCTGGCTCGACGCCGCCCTCGGCCGCCTCGGCATCACCGACGTGGTGCTGTTCGGCGATTGCCGGCCGCTGCACCAGGCCGCCGCCCGCGTGGCCAGGCAACGCGGCGTGCGTGTCCATGTGTTCGAGGAAGGGTATCTGCGCCCGGACTGGATCACGCTGGAGCGCGATGGCGTGAACGGCCATTCGTCGCTGCCGCGCGCGCCGCAGTGGTACCGCGAGCAGGCCGCGAGCCTGCCCGCGCCGCCGGCCCTGCCGCCAATCCCGGGCGACTTCGGCGAGCGCGCCCGCGCGGCGGTGCGGTACTACCTGGCCGCGTATTTCTCCTGGCCGCTGTTCCCGCACTACAGCACGCACCGCCGCTGGCATCCCGCCTGGGAAAGCGTAGGCTGGACCGGCCGGCTGCTGCGGCGCGGCCGCGCCGCGCGCGAGACCGCGCAAGCCTGCGCGCGCCTGCGCGCCCAGCCGTATTTCATCTTTCCGCTGCAGCTCGATTCCGACTTCCAGCTGCGCGTGCATTCGCGCTTTGGCGGCCTGGACGGCGCGCTCGCCCACGTGCTGGAGAGCTTTGCGACGCATGCGCCCGCCGACTGCGTGCTGGCCATCAAGGCGCATCCGCTCGACAACGGCCTGGTCGACTGGAAGCGGATCGCGCTGCACGATGCCCGCTGCCTGGGCATTGCCAACCGCATTGCCTGGCTCGACGGCGGCGACATCTCCCTGCTCGCGCGCGGCGCGCGCGGCATGGTGACCGTCAACAGCACCAGCGGCACGCTGGCCCTCGCGGCCGGCGTGCCGGTGCGCACGCTCGGCACCGCCGTCTATGACATGCCGGGCCTGACCGACCAGCAGAAGCTGGCCGCGTTCTGGCGCGCGCCGCGCCGGCCGGACGCGGCGCTGTTCGATGCGTTCCGCCGCGTGCTGGCCGAGCGCTGCCTGCTGCACGGCGGCTTCCATAACGCGGCCGCGATCGACCTGCTGATCGCGCCCGCCTGCCGGCGGTTGCTGGCGGCGGGCGCGCCGGACGCAGCCGGCATGTCGATGCCCGCCACCGCGGCCACCGCGGCCACCGCGGCTCTCCCGCCCACCGCGGCCAGCCCGCGGACAACGGTGCCCACGCCATGAAACCAGCACTGCTGCTCGACATCACGCGGCTGATGCGCCGCGCCGGCCATACCACGCCCACCGGCATCGACCGTGTGGAGATGGCCTATGCGGACTACCTTCAGCGCCACGAGCGGGAGCGGCTCACGTACACCGCGCTGCATCCCGGCGGCTGGCACGTGCGCCTGCCGCGCGACGCGGCGATGTGCTTCCTGCGGGAGACCGCGCGGCAATGGCGGGGCGAGCCCGCGCGCGCGCGGCCGGCCGCGGCCCGGCTGTGGCTGTGGCTCTGCATGTCGCCGCCGCGGCGCGCGGTGGCGGCGCGGCCGGCCGCCTACCTGCTGATGTCGCACACCAACCTCGAACGCCCGGCGGCGGTCGCGCGCGCGCTCGCGACCGAGCGCGCCGCGCTGGTCTGCCTGGTGCACGACCTGGTGCCGCTCACGCATCCGGAGTTCTCGCGCGCCGGCACGGAGCGGGTGCACCGGCGCCGGCTGGAAACCGTCGAGGCGCTGGCCGACGTCATCGTCACCAACTCGCAGGCCACCGCGCAGGCCCTCACCGCGGTGCTCGGGCGCGGCACGCGCGCGGTGCGGATGCTGGCGGCCCCGCTGGGGGTATCGCTGCCCGACATGGCCGCCGGGCCCCACTGCCCGCGTCCGCCCTACTTCGTCATGCTGGGCACCATCGAGCCGCGCAAGAACCACGTGCTGCTGCTGCAGGTCTGGCAGCGCATGGTGGCGGCCGATGGCGCGGCGCAGACACCAAGGCTGGTGCTGATCGGCCGCGACGGCTGGGAGAACGCCCACGTCATGGCCATGCTCGAACGGGCCCCGGCGCTGCGCGGCGTGGTCACGCTGGCCGACGGCCGCTCCGACCGCGAGGTGGCGGCGCTGCTGCGCGACGCGCGCGCGCTGCTGATGCCGTCGTTCGCCGAGGGCTTCGGCCTGCCGGTGGCCGAGGCGCTGGCGCTCGGCGTGCCCGTGCTCGCCAGCGACCTGCCGGCGCTGCGCGAGACCGGCGGCGACGCGCCCGAGTATCTCGACCCGATGGACGGCCCGGCGTGGCTGCGCGCGGTGCGCGAATACGCGCTGCCCGCCTCGGCCCGGCGCGGCGCGCAACTGGAGCGGCTGGCGGGCTGGCGCGCGCCGTGCTGGGACGACCACTGCCGCGCGGTGCTGGGCGTCATCGACAGCCTGGCGCCGGAGCGCGGCGCGAACCTGGAGCGCCGCCTTGGCACTTGACACCACCCTGCGCCACGGCCTGCGCGTGCAGATCCAGGTCATCGGCGCGCTGATCCTGCGCGAGCTCCATACGCGCTATGGCCGCGAGAACATCGGCTACCTGTGGCTGATCGGCGAGCCGATGCTGCTGGCCGGCTCGGTGGCGCTGATCCACCTTGGCGACACCCATCACCGCGGCAACATCCTGCCGGTGCCGTTCGCGCTGGGCGGCTACTGCGCCTTCATCATCTTCCGCTCGATCATCACGCGCGCGGAGAGCGCGCTCCATGCCAACCAGCCGCTGCTGTACCACCGCATGGTGACGATCTTCGACATGCTGGCCGCGCGCGCGGTGCTCGAAGGCGCCTCCAGCACGCTCGCGCTGGCGCTGCTGCTGGCCGGCGCCTGCGCGCTCGGCGCGGCCGAGCCGCCGGCCCGGCCGCTGGCCCTGCTGGCCGCGCTGGCGCTGATGACGTGGTTCTCGTTCGGGCTGTCGATGCTGGTCTGCGCGGTGACCTACGCCAGCAAGATGGCCAACCGGCTGATCCATCCGCTCGTGTACCTGGCCATGCCGATGTCGGGCGCGTTCTTCCTGCTCAGGTGGATCCCCGAACCGTACCGGGGCTGGCTGTCGTGGGTGCCGCTGACGCAGATCTTCGAGCTGCTGCGCATCGGGCAGTTCGAGTCGTTCGACAGCCCCTACGTCGACGGCTTCTACCTGGTCGGCTGGTGCCTGGCGCTGACGCTGGCCGGCCTGGCCAGCCTGCGCGTGGTGCGCCGCCATATCCATCTATGAATCCCCCGCCGCGCCGGAGCGCACGCCCATGACCGCCGATGCCACCGTTGTGCCGAACCCGGCCGCCCTGCCCCAATCCTCCGAATCGTCCGAATCGCCGCGAAAAACCGCATCGGCCGCGCGCGCGGCCCGGCCCGGCCCAGCGGTCCGCCTGCGCGCGTTCTGGCGGCGCCGCTGGCCGTTCCTGGCCAGCGTGGTGCTGCCCACGCTGCTGACGGCGGGCTACTTCTTCGGCATCGCCGCGGACCAGTACGAGTCGGAGGCCCGCTTCGTGGTGCGCTCCACGCAGACGCAGATGGGCAACGGCGGCAACGGGCTCGGGCAGATGCTGGGCCTGGCCGGCGTGCTCAGCGACTCGCAGGCGCAGTCGTTCAGCGTGGGCGATTATCTCGGCTCGCACGACGCCGTGGCCGCGCTGCGCGACAAGGTCGACCTGGCCGCGCTGTTCCGCCGCCCCGAGGCCGACCTGCTGGCGCGCCTGTGGTGGGCGCAGCCGAGCGCGGAGACCCTGCTGCGCTTCTACCGCCGGCAGGTGACCATCGCGTTCAGCCAGGACACCGGCATCACCACGCTGCGCGTCCACGCGTTCCGCCCCGGCGACGCGCGCGACCTCGCGCGCTGGCTGCTGGCGCTTGGCGAGTCGCGCGTCAACACCTTCAACCAGCGCGCCGTGGACGACGCCGTGCGCGTGGCCACCTCGGAGCTGCGGGAAGCGGAGGCGCAGGTCATCGAGGCCCAGCGCGTGCTGACCGCGTTCCGCGTCGAGCACCGCGACCTCGACCCCGAGAAAACCGGCATCGGCCAGCAGACGCTGGTCGCGCAGCTGGAGGAGTCGCTGGCCCAGGCACACGCGCAGCTCGCCACGATGACCGCGCGGGTCGACCGCGACAGCCCCCAGGCCGTCGCGCTGCGCGACCGCGTGATGGGGCTGGAACAGCAACTGGGCGCGCAGACCGCGCGCCTGGTCGGCGGCAGGGGCACCGCGCCGCGGATGGCCGACTACCAGCGCCTGGAGATGAAGCAGGACTTCGCCGCCAAGCGCTACGCGGCCGTGGCCACCGCGCTGGAGACCGCGCGCGAGAACGCCCTCAAGCAGCAGCTATATGTCGTGCGCGTGGTGGAGCCCAACCTGCCCGTGCGCGCCCTTTATCCACGCAGAGCCCTGATCGTCGCCAGCGTCTTCTTCAGTCTGCTGGTGTCGTACGGCATCGGCTGGCTGATCGTGGCCGGCGTGCGCGAGCACGCGGCATGACCTGGAGAATCCCGTGAACCTGATCAAGCGAATCCTGCCCGGCCCCGGCCCTGGCCCCGGCAATGGCGCCCGCGCGCTGGTGGCCGCCGGCGACCGCGCGCGCGACGCGCGCGACTGGCCCGCCGCCGCCGCGCACTACCGCCAGGCGCTGGACGCGGCGCCCGCGTTGCCGGCCATCTGGGTCCAGTACGGCCACGCGCTCAAGGAAAGCGGCCAGCTCGCGGCCGCGCGCGACGCGTACCGCCGCGCCGCCGCGATGGCGCCGGAAGTGGCCGACACCCACCTCCAGATGGGCCACGCCGCCAAGATCGCCGGTGACCTCGGCGAGGCCGCGGCATGCTACGTCCAGGCGCTGTCGCTGCAGCCGGACTACGACGACGCGCTGCGCGAACTGCAGGCGCTCAGCGTGCGCGGCGTGCGCGTGGACGTCAGCGCGCTGCGCGGGCAATGGGGCGGCGACGCCGCCGCGGCCGCGCCCGGCGATGCGCCCGCCGATGCCGCCACCGCCACCGATACCGCCACCGACACCGCCGGCCAGCTCGCGCGCGCGCAGTCGGCCCTGGCCGCGATGCTCGAACAGGCGCGTTCGCTGGATGACGGCGGGGCGGCCGCCGCGCCGGCACACACGCCGGCACACACGCCGGAACACGCGCTGGCCGCGCGCCAGGCGCGCGAGCAGTTGGCCAGCGCCGTGGAAATCCTGCGCAAGCTCGATGCGCGGGCGCTCGCCCCGATTGCCGCCGACACGCACGGCGATAGCCACGGCGATGCCCACGGCAGCGCCGGCCGCCGCGCCGCCGCGGTCGTGTTCGACGCGACCGACCTGATCCACCATTTCCGCCGCTCGCGCCTGCCCACCGGCATCCAGCGCGTGCAGCTGGAGATGATCTCGGCGGCCGGCCAGCCGGGCCAGCCACGGCCGCGCGTGTGCTACCTCGGCGCTGACGGCTGGCTGGAGGCGCCGGCCGGCCTGTTCGTGCGGCTGTGCCGCATGTGCCTGGACCACGCCGACACCGCCCAGGCCGAGTGGGAGCAGGCCATGATGCAGCTCGACCTGCTGATGCACGATGGCGGCGCCATGGCCTTTCCACGCGGCGCGTGGCTGGTGAGCCTGGGCACCTCGTGGTTCCCCGACTACCTGCTCCATGTGCGCCTGGCCCGGCGCGAGCACGGCATCCGCTATGTGCCGTTCGTCCACGACCTGATTCCGGTGGTCCTGCCGGAGTATTGCGTGGACGACCTTGTCGACCGCTTTTTCGCCTGGCTGCTGGGGGTCTTCACCCATGCGGACCACTTCCTCGTCAACTCCGAATCGACGCGGCGCGATCTCGTCACCGCGGCCGCGCGGCTCGGCCACCACCTGCCCGACGCGCGCATCGAAGTGGTGCGCCTGGACGCCGACATCCGCAAGCCGGCGCGGTCCCGCCCAGATCCCGCGGCCATGCGCGCGTGGGACTGGGGCCGGCAGCCGTTCGTGCTGATGCTGTCCACGGTGGAGCCGCGCAAGAACCATCTCGCGGCGCTGCGCGCGTGGCGCGACCTGATCGGCCAGCATGGCGCGCGCCGCGTGCCGCAACTGGTCTGCGTGGGCGGCAAGGGCTGGAAAAACGAGGCCGTGTTCGCCATGCTCGACGCGGACCCCTTGCTCGCCAGCCGCGTGACCATGCTCTCCGGCCTGGCCGATGCGCAGCTGGCGCTGCTGTTCGAGCGCTGCCTGTTTACGCTCTACCCGAGCTTCTATGAAGGCTGGGGCCTGCCGGTGACCGAATCGCTGTGCTACGGCAAGGTGCCGCTGGTGTCGGACGTGGCCTCGCTGCCGGAGGCCGGCGGCCAGTTCGCGCACTACTTCGACCCTCACGCGCCCGCCGACCTGCTGCAGGCGCTGGAGCGGCTGACGTTCGACCTCGCCTATCGCGAGGCGCGCGAACTGCGCATCCGCGCCGAATTCCGGCCGCGCACGTGGCAGCAGCTCGGCGCGCAGATCGCGCGCGCGCTGTCGGCATGGGATGCGCAGCCGGAGGGGGCCGGCCGTGCCGCCGAGGGTGCCGCGCCAGACCCAGCGCCGTGCGCGCCGCGGCTGCTGCCGGCGCGCTACTACCCGCTGGCCACGCAGCGCGCGCCCAGGCTACGGCACGGCGTCGTCGCCGGCGAGAACCTGCGCGCGGGCAACGGCTGGCACAGCCCCGAACCGTGGGGCTGCTGGAGCCGCCCCGGCGAGAGCCGGCTGGCGCTCCACCTCCATGAGGACCTGCGCGGCGGACCGGTGCGCGTCTATCTGGGCGTGCGCGCCATGCCGGGCGCCGGCACGCGCTACCGCCTGGAGATGGGCGACACGGTCTGGGCCGAGGGCGAGCTGGAAGCCGGGCAGACGCGCTGGATCGCCACCGACATGCGGACGCCGGCCACGCCTGGCCAGCCGCTGGAAATCTTCCTGCACAGCAGCCACTACCAGGCGCTGGCCGACTCGACCGACGGCGCCGACCAGCGCGTGATCGGCCCGGCAGTGCTCGGGCTTTACCTGTGCGCGGCGCACGACGTGGCGGCGCGGCTGCAACTGGTGGAGGCCGTGGCGCTCGGCAGCCTCGACACGCTGACCGGCCCCGCCGAAGCGCACGACATGGCCGCAGCCGCGCATGAGACGGCGCGCGAGACGGCGCAACTGCTCGCCGGCCTCTGACACAGGAATCCGCCATGCACCTGACCGATGTCCTCGCGCCCGCCGCCGCGGCATTGCCGCCGCGGCGGGCCAGCACCGTCCAGCCCGTGATCCTGGCCGGCGGCGCCGGCACGCGGCTCTGGCCGCTGTCGCGCGAGCAGATGCCCAAGCCGCTGATCGCCGGGCTGCTCGATGACACCTCGCTGCTGTGCGCGACCGCCGCGCGGCTGGTCGGGATCGAGCGGCATGGGCCCATGCTCGCGGCCGCCCCGCGCGTGATCGCCGTCTGCGGCGAGGCCCATCGCTTCGCCGCCGAACAGCAGTTGCGCGCCAGCGGGCACCGCGCCCGGCTGCTGCGCGAGCCGTGCGCGCGCAACACCGCGCCGGCACTGACCGTGGCCGCGCTCGACATCGCCGCCGACGACCCCGCCGCCGTCATGGTGGCAATGCCGGCCGACCACGCGATCGCCGATGCCGGCGCGTTCCGCGACACCATCGCCCACGCGGCCGCGCACGCGCGCCACGGCGCCATCGTGACGCTCGGCGTTGCGCCCACCGCGCCCGAAAGCGGCTACGGCTATCTCCGGCTGGGCGACGCGCTCGACGCCGGCGGCGCCCGCGCGCTCGACCGCTTCGTGGAAAAGCCGCCGCGCGGCGAGGCCGAAGCCTATGTCGCGTCCGGCAACTACTGGTGGAACAGCGGCATCTTCGTCGTGCGCGCGGACGTGTGGCTCGACCTCGCCGCGCGGCTGCAGCCCGACACCCTGGCCGCGTGCCGGCTCGCCCACGCCGGCGCGCGGCGCGAAGCCGACAGCCTGCTGCTGGACACGCAGGCGTTTGCCGCGTCGCCGGCCGAATCGATCGACTACGCGATCATGGAGCGGCTGGCCGACCACCCCGGCCTGGCGCCCGCGGTGGTGGTGCCGCTCGACGCGGGCTGGGGGGACCTCGGCGCCTGGGATGCGATCTGGCAGCGCCTGCCGCACGACGGCGACGACAACGCGGTGCGCGGACAGGTGCTGCTCGAAGGCGCGCACTCCACGCTCGCGCACGCGGGCAGCCGGCTGGTGGTCTGCGTCGGCACCCGCAACCTGGCCGTGGTGGAGACGCCCGATGCCGTGCTCGTGGCCGACCTCGCCCACGTGCAGCAGGTCAAGGCCGCGGTCGAACGCCTCCGCGCGCAGCACCCCGCCGAAGCCAGCCAGCACCGCCGCGTGGAACGGCCGTGGGGCCGCTTCGAATCGATCGACCGCGGCGAGCGCTTCCAGGTCAAGCGGCTGGTGGTGGAGCCCGGCGCGCGGCTGTCGCTGCAGATGCACCACCACCGCGCCGAGCACTGGATCGTGGTGCGCGGCACCGCGCGCGTGACGCGCGGCGACGAATCATTCCTGATCAGCGAGAACCAGTCCACCTACATCCCGCTCGGCGTGGCGCACCGGCTGGAAAATCCGGGCAAGACGGCGCTGGAGATCATCGAGGTGCAGTCGGGGAGCTACCTCGGAGAGGACGATATCGTGCGCCTCGAGGATACCTATGGCCGTCTTCCGCAGTGAGCGCCGCATGGCGGATTATGCGCAGAATCTGTCGCTATCCGGTCATGCGCGCGCCGTAGCATCGGTCGCGCCCGTCACCCGTTCCGCCGTGTTCCTCGCACCATGACCGCTACCGACTCCATCGCCCTGTCCGGCATGTCCCGCCACGCCAACGCCTCCGGCGAGGACGACATCATCGTCATGCAGACGTCCGACGCGTCGAGCCGCTACTTCGACATGATGATGCTCACCGCCCGGACCGCGCGCCGCTACTGCGAGCACCACGGGCTGCGCTACCAGGGTTTCATCGGGCTGAAGCGCGGCAACCGGGCCTGGCACGCCACCTACAACCGCATCGACCTGCTGCAGGAACTGATCCAGCGCGACCATCGCGGCTGGGTGCTCTACGTGGACGCCGATGCGTGGATCGTCGACATGACCTTCGACCTGCGCGGCTACCTGCGCGACAAGCAAGGCTACGCGATGATCGCCGCGCCGGCCGGGCACGTGCGGGATTTCTTCTGGAACGTGAATATCGGCGTGATGCTGTTCAACCTCGGCCACCCGTTCACGCGGCGGCTCGTGCGCGACTGGGAAGCGTTCCTGTCGAGATACCGGCTGGAACGCGACGCGATCGACTGGAACGGACAGGTCCCCGACGACCAGGGCATGTTCCACCAGTTGCTGGACAAGCACGCGGACGCCGAACCGCTGGTGCTGCACGCGGACAAGAGCCTGCTCAACTCGCCGTGGGCCAGCTTCGTGCGTCAGGCCATCCGCGCCGAGAACACCGATATCGACGAACGCCTGCGCCGCATCGCGGCGGAGGTAGAGCAGGCGCTGGGCCACCAGGCCGGATGAGACTCGCCGCATCCGCCACCGCCACCGTATCCACCGAACGCTCCGCGCGCTCGCCGCGCGCCGAAGCCGCCGCGCGGCCATCCCTTCTCCATACCGTCAATCCACCATGCCCGACCCACACGCCGCCGCGATATCGATGCCGCCTTGCACCCTGACCGACCTGGCCAACGCATTCCGCTCCGACAAGGGCACCATCCATCCGGAGCCGCATTCGTACACATTGGTCTATGACATGCTGCTGCAGCCGCGCCGCCACAGCGTCAGGCGCATGCTGGAGATCGGCCTGTGCGCGGGCGGCCCGGAAGTGGGTGCCGATCCGCAGCGCCGCCCGCCCGATGCGCCCTCGGTCAGGATGTGGCTGTCGTATTTCCCGGCCGCGCAGGTGCACGGTTTCGACATCTCGGACTTCTCATTCTTCGAGCATCCGCGCTTCGAATTCTCGCGCGGCGACGCCGGCGTGGAACGGGACCTGCTGGCGGCGGTGCACGGCCGCGAGGACTACGACCTGATCATCGACGATGGCTCACACGCCTCCTTCCACCAGCAGCTCGCATTCAAGTGCCTGTTCCCGCGCCTGCGGCCCGGCGGGCTCTACATCATCGAGGACCTGCACTGGCAATCGCCGTACTACGAGCACGCGTTGCCGCCCGCGCCGCGCACGGCGGAACTGTTCGACCACTGGTTCCACACCAGGACATTTCCGCCGGCGCGCTGCGCCGAACTGGAGGGCCTGGGCGCGCTCGCGGCCGACATCGATTTTGCCTTCACGCTGACCCAGCCTTTCGTGCCGGCCAGCCCGCCCAAGCTGGCGATCGTCCAGAAGCGCTGGCAAGCAGCCTAGCAGGCGAATCCCGGGAGAATGCGATGGGTATCGATGTCTATGTGCTCGACTTCCTGATGCGCGCGCGCCGGCGCCCGCTGGGCGCCACCCTGTGGCTGGGCCGGCAGGGCTTTCACATCGGCGCGCCGCAGGCCATGCTGGCGCAGGCGGTGCTGGATGCCCACGCGCCCGGCACGCGGCTGCCTGACATCGCCGGCGACACCGGCTATGGCGAGGCGCTGTTCCGCTTCCTCGGCGCCAGCTCGGTGCAGGCGATGGACCAGTCGGCTTATGAAGGCGCCACCTTGCTGCATGACCTCAACCGCCCGGTGCCGGCCGCGCTGCACGCGGGCTTCGACTGCGTCTTCGACGGCGGCACCATCGAGCATGTGTTCAACGTGCCGGTGGCGCTGGCCAACGTGCATGCGATGCTCAGGCCGGGCGGCGTGTTCCTCTCGGTCAACGCCGCCAACAACCAGCTCGGCCATGGCTTCTACCAGTTCAGCCCGGAGTTGATGTGGCGCGTGTTCTCGGCCGCGGCGGGATACCGCATGGAAGCCATGTACCTGATGAGCCTGGCCGGCATGCCCGCGCCGCAACGGCTGACCGACCCGGAACGGATGGGCCGCCGCGACGAGATCGGCAGCACCGCCGGGCCGATGTACCTGATGGTGGCGGCGCGCAAGCTCGCCGGCGCCCAGCCGCTGCCCCACGTCCAGCAGAGCGACTACGCGCGCGCCTGGCTCGGCACGCCGCAGGCGGGCGCCTGAGCGGCGGGCCGGCGCCGCCGCCGGCCGGGCACGGCGCCACCGCCCCTCTCACCGCAAGAACTGGTGCCCCGTGTAGACCGGCGAGAACAGCAGGTTGAGGATCGACACGAACTTGGTCACGCCGTTCGCCTCCGCGTTGGCGATGTAGAGCACGTCCTTGTCCCGCATCGCGAACCGCTGCGCCAGGAAATAGCTGCCGGGGTTCATCATGTCCAGCCGGTAGATCACCGGCCGCGCCTGCCCGGCCTGCTCCGCCTCCTGTGGCTGGTAGCGGAAGACGAAGACCGCGCGCGGATCGGCCTGGAGGTCGCCGGGGCCGCCGACCTTGGCCACGGCTTCCGCGAGATTCAGCTTGACGCTCTCGAACGGGACCTGCGACACCTTGCCGGCCGCGCCGAACACCGAGTAGGTGCGCGGCCGGCGCTCGACCAGCAGGCGGTCCTGCGGCCGCAGCAGCAGGTTGGCGTCGCTGTCTGGGGTCAGGTCCGCCAGCGGCAGGTCGATGGTCTGGCGGTCCCGCGTGAGCAGCACCGCCACGTCCTGCGTCGGGTAGGCGGCGCCGCCGGCCAGCGCGACCATGTCGAGCACGCGCTCGCCGGTGGCGGACAGGGGCACGCGGCCGGGCTTCTTGACCTCGCCCATCACCAGCACGCTGTTGGAGAGGTTGTCGCGCACGCTGACCATCACCTGCGGGTCCTGCGACTTGCGCTTCAGCCCGGCGCGGATGGCGTCCTCCAATTCGCGCGGGGTGCGGCCGGCGGCGGGCACGCGGCCGACATAGGGCACGGGAATGGTGCCGTCGGCGGCGACGGTCACCACGGGCATCGCCTGCCCGGCGGCGGTGGGCAGCGGCCCGGTGCCGAGGCTGCCGGGCAGCATCGCGCCGAAGCCCGACGACGGGCCGAACAGCGTGGTGCCCACCTCGAACACCGATACGTTGAGCGTATCGCCGGGCCCGATGCGCTCGACGGAGGCATCCGCCGCGGCCGCAGCCGGCGGAATCGCCGCGGCGGCCTTGCCCGGCTGCGCGTCGAGCTGCGTCACCACCGGCGCGTCCAGGTCGATGATGCGGAAGCCGAGCGTATTGGCGGCGCTGTCCTGTGCCTCCTGCACTTCGCGCGCGGTGGGGCCGCTGCTGGGCAGCGTGCCGCAGCCGGCGGCCAGCACGGCGCAGCCGAGCGCGAGGAGTCGGGGAATGCGGGAGGAAATCGACATGGTCATGGTCGTCATGGTGAGGGGGGTCAGGCGCGGTGCACGCGCGCGTACATCCGGGCCAGCCGCGCCTGGTAGCGCGCCGGGGCGAACCGCTGCGCCTGGCGCAGTCCGGCCGCGGACAGCGTGGCGCGCAGCGCGGCGTCGCCGTCGAGCCGGCGCAGCGCCCGCGCGATGTCGTCCACGCGATAGGGGTCCACCAGCAGCGCGGCGTCGCCGGCCACCTCGGGCAGCGACGCCGCGCTGGAAGTCAGCACGGGCGTGCCGAGCGCCATGGCTTCGAGCACCGGCAGGCCAAAGCCCTCGTACAGCGATGGAAACGTGAGCGCGCGCGCGCCGCGCACGAGCGTCATCAGCCAGGCGCGCGGCAGGTAATCGTAGCGGCGGATCCGCTCGGCGACGCCGCGCAGCGTATGTCCCCCTTCCCCTTGCAGCAGGCGCACCTCCGCCCCGCTCTTCCACGCGCGCGCGCCGACGATGACCAGCGGCGTGCGCACCTGCGAGGCCAGGTAGGCCTCGACCAGGCGGCCGATGTTCTTCTTGGGCTCGATCGCGCCGAAGTACAGGAAATAGCCGCCCGGCTCCAGCTCGAACGTGGCGGCGAGCCGGGATGCCACGCTGGCTGCGTCCGCGTCGTCGTCCGGCGGGATCACGGCCTGCCAGGTGTTGGTCACGCGGGCCGGATCGGTCTCGGGGAACATGGCCAGCAGGTCCGCGCGGCTGGTGTCCGACACCGTGCAGATATGGTCGCCCGTGCGCAGGCAGGCCCGGACCAGGCGATGGTGATAGCGTTTGTTCTCCAGCGAGGTGTAGGGCAGGCGCAGCGGCACGAGATCGTGGATCGTGTACACGTTGCGCGCGCCTTCCACGCGCACCGGCAGCGGATAGGTCCAGTGCATGATCTCGGGCGGATCGGGCAGGCGCAGGCGCAGGAAGCGGCCGTGCCGCCGGAAATGCCGCGCGGCGGCCTCGAACACGTCGGCGCTGGTGAACAGCCGCTCGCAGGCCGGCACGCGGTCCTCCAGGCCCGTGGCCAGCACGTGCCCGGCGCGCGGCACCGGCACCGCGCGCCGGCCGAACACATCGCGCACGCCCTCGCCGACGGCGGCGAGCCGGCGCGCCATGCCGCGCCGCGCGGGCGGCTCGCGGTCCAGTCCGTCGAAGAACAGCACTTCGCGCAGCGACGCCGGCGCGCGGTGGCCCACCGCCACGCCGTAGACGAGATCCACGCCGTGCCCCATCGCGCGCAGCGACCAGGCCAGCGTGCGCGCGTAGGTGGCCACGCCGGAACCGTTGGGCAAGGCGAGGTTGAAGCCATCGAT